>NZ_JAFLWU010000029.1:0-64346 GCF_017316265.1 Pseudomonas sp. Marseille-Q1929 | reverse complement strand
TGCTACCATTATGTCAGTGCTCGTCCACCCCGCTGCGTCTATTTGTTTTTTTTTTCAAGAGCCGGGGGCCCCACCGACATCCCCCTTTCCCTCTTCGGGGGCGGGGTCAGATGTGTAAAAGAGACGGGTGGTGCCCCATGGCGGTGGCCGATACCCGCCACCGCCATGGGGCACCACGAAGGTCCGTGCGCCGCCACCGCCACGCACCTGCCAGGCCTGGGCTTCCAGGGGCAAGACCAGCAACACCAGCAAGACCGTCGCCGTGGTTTTCATGGCCGTTCTCCCTGTGGCGCCAGCTGTTGCAGGGGCACCGCGCGGGCACCGGGTGGCGGGACAAATTCAAAGTCCTGGGGCTTGATAGCACTGTCGAGTTGCCAGTGATAGTTGACGCTGTGCCGTGGTTGCTCAGGCGTGTCGCGACGGCTGATGACCAGGCGACAGGGCAGGGGCCGCGGCCCTTGGCGCACCCACAGTTGCCAGTCGATGTCCGGCTGGCGATAGGCGTAGTGGGTGCAGGCGTGGCCATCGAGGGTTTCGCTGCCGATCAGCAGCGCACTGCTGATGCCCACGTCCTTGGCGGTGCCGGGGTGCCAGCGGAACAGGTCGGCCAGGGGCAGTTCGATGCCGTAGCGTTCGCTTAGCTGGTCGAGCAAGCCGCTGATATTGGCCGGCGCGGCTTCGCTGGCAAAGTAACCGCTGCGGCTGTCATACAGGGTGAAGCGTTTGCCGTTATAGGACAGGCTGCGGCGCTTGCCGTCGCTTTCCAGCGAGACCCGCAGCTTGTCCGGCTGGCGTGCAAGTAAACGGGCCTGATGGCTGAATTCGATAACCTGGCCGTTTTCCAGGACCTGGTCGGTGTGGCTGCCGGCGTCGAGGCGAAACTGTTGCAGGCTGCGCAGGTAGGCGCCCATCTGGTCCAGGGCGGCGAGGGCCTTGGGTTCCAGTTCGTCGGCCGATGCGGTCGTGGCCAGCAGTGCCAGGCACATCAGTGAGCAATGAAAGCGGGACATGGCGCACCTCGTTCACAGCATGAAGGTTGGAATCACCGGGATGAATGACAGGCGGAAATTCCAGCGCGGGCTGATCTGATCGTCGGCATGGATCACCGAATACTGCACTTCACCGGAGATACGCACCGGCAGTTTGCCGAAATTGACGATGCGTCCTGCGCCAAGGCTAATCGGGAAGTTGACCCGGTTACCGCCGTCGGCTTTCCAGTCCACCGTGACATTAGGCGTCATGCCGACGCGCCATTGGCTGGGGCCGGGAATGGCGCGCTGGATGAAGTATTGGATATTGGTCAGGCTGACGTCCTTGCGCCGCGAGTCGCCGCCCACCGACCACCAGTGCTGCGGGAAGAACCCCAGGGTCCAGTCTTCGCCCAGGTAGGCCGCAACGAATGCCGGGCCAAGGGAATATTTACCAGTGCCGAGCACGTCCTTCTCGGCGGTGGGAAACATCGCTGTCGGGCCAACGCCCCAGACCAGCTTGCCGCCGTTGGCAAAACGGATTGGCTGCTTGGGCGAGAACACGCCCACATAAGCCATGTCGCCAAAACCCGAGGTTCGATCGAACGGATCGTTGACCACTGCGGGGAAATCGCGGTCGGTCAACACGCCATAGGGGCTCATGCCGATCAGGTTGCCGGCCTTGGCATTGACCGGGGCACTGACGTAGCTCAGGGGGATGCGGTTGATCAGGTTCCAATCCTCGCCGATGGAAATCGGGAAGGTCGGCATGAAACTGTATTTGCCCAGGTAGCGCGTGCCATTGCTGTGGGGGCCTTTGAGCGCGCTGTAGTCGAACTGGTTGAACAGCAGCACCAGGTTGCCCACCGGGTTGTCCATCAGCTTGGCGATTTGTTCGGTGGAAGGGTCGCACCCGGCCTTGACCACTTGCTTGAGGTCGATATCGAAGTCTTGTTGCAGGCGATGGCAGGTTTCGGGGTCGGACTTGGGGGCGGCGGGTGTGCTGCCGAGGTCGGGCAGGCTGGCCGCGGATACGCCGCAACTGGAGAGTATCCCGAAGAGCAGCGGTGAAGCACACAAGCGGGCAAGTGAAATCATGGCGTTACATATCCTTGTAAACGGCCTGAAATCGGGGGACGCGCCCGGCCTAGATCAGCCGGGCGCGTGGTGTTACTTAAGCGGTGTCAACGGCGGCAGCTTCCATTGACCGTTACCCACCTCAGGCTTGGGCAGGTAAATACGCAGCACGGCATAAAACGGCCCCGGCGGGGCCGGCAACCAGTTGCTCTGTTCGGCTTTCGGCGGCTCGTGGTGTTGCAAGGCCAGGGTCAGGCCGCCATCGGCGTCCAACTTGAGGTCGGGCAGCATCCGTGAATTGATCAGGTAGCGTTTCTTGTGGTTGGGCACCAGCAACTTGGTCTTGGCGTCGTACATCGTCAGCGACCAGAACGCTTCGGCGGGCGGCAATTGGTCCTTGGCGAAGTGCACGGTGTAGCTGTGGCGCGCGCCGTTGGCCGGTTTGCCTTCGCTGTCGACGAAGTAGCTCAGGTAGATCGCTTCATCGGTGGAGTTGCCGAAAATCCCCAGGTCGGCGCCGGCGTAGCGGTACAGGTAGTTGTTTTTCAGGCGGTCACGGCTGCCGAACAGGTCGCCGCTGGACACTTGATGGGTGTCGATCTTGTCTTTCTTGAACGCGGCAAACTCGGCGCGGCCATCGGCGATCCCGTCTTCCAGGGCCTTGCGTTGTTCAGCCGTCAACTGGTTGGTCTTGAACGGCGCGCCGGGGGCGATGCCGATCTTGGCAAAACGCGCCAGCAGGTCTTTTTCGCTGTCCTGGGGGGCGGCAAAAGCGAGCATGAAGTTCAGGTAGCGAAACAGCTGCGGACCTTCGGTCATGGTGGCCGTGGGCTTGGGCCACGCGATCTTCGGCACGGCGGCCGGCGCCGGTTGTTTCACGTAGCTGCTCAGGGGCTGCACTTTGTAGCCGGCCTGGATCTGCTTGACCTTGCCCAGGTCTTTGTCATCGAACAGCTGGGTGCGATAGAGCGCGTAGGCGATGTTGCTTTCGCTGTACACCACACGGTCGATGTCGACCGGTTGCTGGCCTTTCCAGTCCGGGCCGGCAACCATGTAGTGGCCGCCGTTGTTACCGGTACTGCGGGTACCCAGGTAGGCGAAGTTCTGCGTGTACAGGTCGATCAACTGCACCGAGTAGTAACGGTTGTCGTCGATTTTCGGCAGGGTCAGCACCTGGGGTTCGCGGCGCAGGTCCATCCACACGAACGAATAGGGGGTGTCCGAGTTCGGGGTGACGAACGCGGTGTCCTTGGGGCTGAACACCTGGGCGGTATTGCCAATACGGTTGAACGGCGCCTTGAAGTTGGCGCCGCCTTTGTCCACGGCCTGCGTGTAGAGGGTCTTGTACATCGCCACTACCGGGTAGCCGTACAGGTAGGCTTCCTTGGCAATCGCCCGCGCCTCGGCCGGGGAGGCGGTGAAGTCGGCCAGGGCGCCGGTGCTCATGAGTATCGAGAGGCTCGCCAACAGCAGGCGCGTCGGTTTTCCAATCATGTTGTTGCGTCCTTCCAGAGATCTTTTTAAGGGCGTGGGATGAAGGCGCCGAGTTAACCGGTTTATTTGCCGAACGTCACGTTAATCCCTGCGAACAACATGAACTGCGGCAAGCCATCCTCTCCGGCAGGCTGCATGGCGAGGCGTCGATGAAATCCGACGGTGCGACAGGCAATGTCCCGCGCAGCAGCACTGCCAGTGCAGTCGATGACCTGAACAGGCGATTTCCCCAATTCCTTGGACGCGGGCCCGAACGTGCAGGAAGGGATGGGGTCGGGCAGCCCTATTCACTAAGCCGTGTAGGGCATGTCGTTTGAAGCTAGCAGTTAAATTCCGACACGCTAGCTATCCGAACGAATTAGTTGCTTGGTGTGGGAGATATCACGGTTTTCAGGCGGGCAGCATCGATTTGACTTTGTCGCGCAGCTGATCGATGGAGAACGGCTTGCCAATCACCTGCATGCCAGGCGGCACGTCGATGTTTTCCGCATAGCCGCTGGCGAACAGGATGGGCAGGACAGGGCGCAGCTCGCGCACCTTGTTCGCCAGTTGCTTGCCGTCCATGTCTGGCAGGCCGACGTCGGTCATCATCAGGTCGATCACTTGGGCGGCGTTTTGGATCACCGCCAAGGCTTCTGCGGCGTCGGCGGCTTCAAGCACGTTGAACTCCAGCTCTTCGAGTACATCGACGATCAGCATGCGCACGATGGCGTCGTCTTCGACTACAAGGATGGTGGAGGCAGCGGGCATAGTGAAAATTCCTGAAAAATGAAGGTGTTGGTCTTGATGGGGTGGAAGGCAACTCTGTAGTGAGTGGTGAGCATGCCAGCAAGTTCCGAACAATTGCTGGCATTGTGACTGTGACGAGCGGGAATGTCCCGAGTGTGTTGTGGGCTGCCGCCAATTTGTCGCCGTTCAATCTTTGCCCGTCCTTGCGCCAATGTGCAGTCATTGCGGTAAAAACCACGGGCAAACATGGCCTCTGGCCCACCTTTGGGGCAAACTCCCGGGTTTCCGCACTTGGCCAAGGCATGCCCATGACACCTGCGTCGTCCGTCGATGAAAAAAGCTTTCGTAACCTGTTAAGCCGAAATGTGGCGCTGCCCTTGGGTGTGGGCGTGCTCAGTGCAGTGTTTTTCGGCTGCCTGATTACGTATCTGCTAACGGTGATCCAGTGGGTGGAGCACACCGACCGGGTCATCAATAACCTCAATGAATCGTCAAAACTGACGGTGGACCTGGAAACCGGCATGCGCGGTTACCTGATCACGGGGGACGAGCATTTTCTCGACCCGTATGAAGTGGCCAAGCCGCGGATCATTGCCGATTTGCGCAACTTACAGGACCTGGTCGCGGACAACCCCCAGCAGGTGGATCGCCTCAAGCGCCTGGAAGCCTTGCAGACCGAGTGGAACAAGTACGCCGAGTCGATGATTGAGATGCAGCGCACCAGCGGCGACTACCGCAGTGCGGTAAAAGCCGGCCGAGGCAAGCGCCTCACTGATGAGATTCGCAAGGAGTACGACGACGCGGTGGCGATGGAGCAGCAGTTCCGTATCACCCGTAACGAGGAAGTCACCCGTACGACCGTTGTCAGCGTCATTCTGTACCTGGCGTTTGTACTGGGGCTCAGTGGTTTTCTGGCGTATATCGGCAGGAAGAATTTAATTTCATTGTCAAAGAGTTATGGCGACAACCTCGCGTCGCAGCAGAAGATCGCACGGCGCCTGGAACAGCAGGCCTGGTTGCGCAACGGCCAGACCGAACTGGCAGAACAGGTGCTGGGACAACTGACCCTGAACATGCTGGGTCGCAATATCCTGCAATTCTTTGCCCAGTACATGGGCTCGGCCGTGGCCGCGCTGTACGTGCGTGAAGAACACGGCGGTCTCAAGCGTGTTGCGACGTATGGTTTCTCCCGCGAACAGGAACAACTGGAGCAAGCGATTTACAACGACGAAGGCATCGTTGGGCAGGCCGCCCAGCTGGATCGCCTGATTCGCCTGGACGATGTGCCGGTGGACTATTTCAAAGTCAGCTCCGGCCTGGGCGAAGGCTCGACCCGCAGTGTGCTGGTGGTGCCGACCAGCGACGATGGGCGCGTCAACGGGGTGATCGAGTTGGGCTTCCTGCGCCCACTGGATGAACGTGACGTCGAATTGCTGGAATTGATCGCTGGCAATATCGGCACCTCCATCGAAGCCGCCCGCTATCGCCAGCGCTTGCAGGAAGTGTTGGCCGAGACCCAGCAGCTCAACGAAGAGCTGCAAGTGCAGCAGGAAGAGCTCAAGACCGCCAACGAAGAGCTGGAAGAGCAGTCGCGCATCCTCAAGGAATCCCAGGCTCACCTGGAAACCCAACAAGCGGAGCTGGAGCAGACCAACGAACAATTGGCCGAGCAAACCCAGACCCTGGCCGACCAGCGCGACGCCATGGACCGCAAGAACGTTGAACTCAGCCAGGCCCAGCACGACCTCGAAGACCGTGCCGACGAACTGCAGCGCTCCAGCAAATACAAATCCGAATTCCTCGCCAACATGTCCCACGAACTGCGCACGCCGCTGAACAGTTCGTTGATCCTGGCCAAGCTGCTGGCGGAAAACCCCCAGGACAATCTGAGCGCCGAGCAGGTCAAGTTTGCCGAGTCGATCTATTCCGCCGGCAATGACCTGCTGAACCTGATCAATGACATCCTGGATATTTCCAAGGTCGAGGCCGGCAAGCTGGAAGTACGTCCGGAGAACTCCAGCGTCGCACGCCTGGTGGATGGCCTGCGCGGCATGTTCGAACCGTTGGCGGCCGACCGCAAGCTGGGCTTCCAGGTCGAGGTGCAGGCCGATACACCGCTCATGCTGTATACCGACCGTCAGCGTCTGGAGCAGATCCTCAAGAACCTGCTGTCCAACGCCGTCAAGTTCACTGAGCAGGGTGAAGTCAGCTTGTCTGTTTCCCGCGCGCCAGGGGAGGGCATCGCCTTTACCGTGCGCGATTCGGGGATTGGCATTGCGCCAGACCAGCAGGAAAGCATCTTCGAAGCCTTCCGCCAGGCCGACGGCACCACCAACCGTCGTTATGGCGGCACCGGCCTGGGACTGTCGATTTCCCGCGACCTGGCCAACCTGCTCGGCGGTTATATCAGCGTGACCAGCGAGCCCGGCAAGGGCAGCCTGTTTACCCTGGTGCTGCCGGAGCAGTACGTCGAGCGCGACGAAGACGCTGCGCCGATTGAGCAGACACGCCAAGTCGTCATGGCGCCCGCACCGGCGCCGGTGAAGATTTCACCGCTGCCGGTAGCCGATACCAACCTGATCCCGCGCTTCGCCGATGACCGTGACAAGGCACCGTTCACCACCCGCTGCATCCTGGTGGTGGAAGACGAGCCGAACTTCGCCCGCATCCTCTTCGACCTGGCCCACGAGCTGGGTTACAACTGCCTGGTGGCCCACGGCGCGGACGAAGGCTACAGCCTGGCCGAAGAATACATTCCCGACGCGATCCTGCTGGACATGCGCCTGCCGGACCATTCCGGGCTGACCGTGTTGCAACGCCTCAAGGAACACGCCAATACCCGACATATCCCGGTGCACGTGATCTCCGTGGAGGACCGCGTCGAAGCCGCCATGCACATGGGCGCCATCGGCTATGCCGTGAAACCCACCACCCGCGAAGAGCTCAAGGACGTGTTCGCCCGCCTGGAGGCCAAGCTGACCCAGAAGGTCAAGCGTGTATTGCTGGTGGAAGACGATGACCTGCAGCGCGACAGCATTGCCCGCCTGATCGGCGACGATGACATTGAAATCACCGACGTTGGCTGCGCCCAGGCCGCTTTGGACCTGCTGCGCACCAACGTCTACGACTGCATGATCATCGACCTCAAGTTGCCGGACATGCTCGGCAACGAGCTGCTCAAGCGCATGGCTACCGAGGACATCTGCTCGTTCCCGCCGGTGATCGTCTACACCGGGCGCAACCTGACCCGCGACGAAGAGGCCGAGCTGCGCAAGTATTCACGCTCGATCATCATCAAGGGCGCCCGTTCACCGGAGCGCCTGTTGGACGAAGTCACACTCTTTTTGCACAAAGTCGAATCCCAGCTGTCCCATGACCGCCAGACGATGCTCAAGACCGCCCGCAGCCGCGACAAGGTCTTTGAAGGGCGCAAGATCCTGTTGGTGGACGACGATGTGCGCAACATCTTCGCCCTGACCAGCGCCCTGGAGCACAAAGGCGCCGTGGTGGTGATCGGGCGAAACGGCCGTGAAGCCATCGACAAACTCAATGAAGTCGACGATATCGACCTGGTGCTGATGGACGTGATGATGCCGGAAATGGACGGTTACGAGGCTACCGCCTTGATCCGCCAGGACCCGCGCTGGAAAAAGCTGCCGATCATCGCCGTGACGGCCAAGGCCATGAAGGACGATCAGGAGCGCTGCCTTGCCGCAGGTTCCAACGATTACCTGGCCAAGCCAATTGATCTGGACCGTCTGTTCTCACTGATTCGCGTATGGCTACCGAAGATGGAACGCATTTAAGTGGAGCGAAGTTTTTTGGATAAAAGCAGCGATATCGAGCTGCGCCTGTTGATCGAGGCGATTTACCTCAAGTACAGCTATGACTTTCGCGACTACTCGGGCGCGTCGGTAAAACGGCGCGTGGCCCATGCGTTGCGCCAGTTCGACTGCGCCACCATCTCGGCGTTGCAGGAACGGGTGCTGCACGACCCGGCGGCGTTCATGCAGTTGCTGCAATTCCTGACGATCCCGGTGAGCGAGATGTTTCGCGACCCGTCGCACTTCCTGGCGATCCGCCAGGAGGTGGTGCCGCTGCTCAAGACCTACCCGTCGATCAAGATCTGGATTGCCGGTTGCAGCACGGGGGAGGAGGTGTACTCCATGGCCATCCTCCTTAGGGAAGAGGGTTTGCTGGAGCGTACGATCATCTATGCCACGGACATCAACCCGGCGTCCCTGGATAAAGCCAAGCAGGGGATCTTTTCCCTGGAGAACGTGCGCGCCTACACCGCCAATTACCAGCAGGCCGGTGGGCAACGTTCATTTGCCGACTACTACACGGCGGCTTACGATTACGCGATATTCGACAAGAGCCTGCGCGAGAACGTGACGTTTGCCGATCACAGCTTGGCAACCGATAGCGTATTCTCAGAAACACAATTAATTTCGTGTCGTAACGTACTGATTTATTTCAATAAAAAGTTGCAAGATCGAGCCTTTGGACTGTTTCATGAGTCGCTGTGTCATCGCGGCTTCCTGGTGCTGGGCAGCAAAGAGACCCTGGATTTTTCCGCCTACAGCAAGCAATTCGAGCCCTTGGTCAAGCAAGAACGGATCTACCGCAAACTATGAATGAAGCGGCTGCCAACCGGACGCTGGTTCCGGGCATAGAGGCTATCGTCATCGGCGCGTCCGCGGGCGGCGTCGAGGCGTTGCTGACGGTATTCGGTGAGCTACCCGTGGGTTTCGGCCTGCCGATCATCGCGGTGCTGCACCTGCCGGACGAGCGTCGCAGCCATCTGGCTGAAGTGTTCGACCGGCGCGTGGCGATGCCGGTGGTCGAGGCGCGCGACAAGGAAATGATCAAGCCCGGCACCCTGTACTTTGCCGGACCTGGCTATCACCTGTCGGTAGAGCACGATCACAGCCTGTCCCTGAGCCAGGAAGACCGTGTGCACCATTCGCGCCCGGCCATCGACTTTCTCTTCGAGTCCGCCGGCGATACCTATGGCAGTGGCCTGTTGGCGATCCTGTTGACCGGCGCCAACCAAGACGGCGCACGCGGCCTGGCCCAGGTCAAGCAAAAGGGGGGTACTACGGTGGTGCAAGACCCCACAGAGGCTCGCGTTGCCGTCATGCCCCGCGCGGCCCTGGCGCTGCATACCCCTGACCACATTCTTTCGCTGAGCCAGATTGGCTTATTGTTGGCTTCCCTGGAATATTCCCCATGTTAAGTACTGTCCAGGCCAAACTGCTGATCGTCGATGATCTGCCGGAAAACCTGCTGGCCCTCGAAGCGCTGATCAAGCGCGAGGATCGCCAGGTGTTCAAGGCATTGAGTGCCGACGAAGCCTTGTCGCTGTTGCTGGAGCACGAGTTCGCCATGGCGATCCTCGACGTGCAGATGCCCGGCATGAATGGCTTTGAGCTGGCCGAGTTGATGCGCGGCACCGAAAAGACCAAGAACATCCCGATTGTGTTCGTCAGTGCCGCTGGCCGCGAACTCAACTATGCCTTCAAAGGTTATGAAAGCGGCGCGGTAGACTTCTTGCACAAGCCGCTGGACATCCACGCGGTCAAGAGCAAGGTCAATGTGTTCGTTGACCTGTACCGCCAAAGTAAGGCGATGAAGCTACAGGTCGAAGCCCTGGAGCGCAGCCGTCACGAACAAGAGCTGTTGCTTACGCGCTTGCAGGCCACCCAGGCCGAGCTGGAGCAAGCGGTGCGCATGCGTGACGACTTCATGTCGATCGTCGCCCATGAAGTGCGTACACCCTTGAACGGGCTGATCCTCGAAACCCAGTTGCGCAAGATGCACCTGGCCCGGGATAACGCCGCGGCGTTTACCCTGGACAAGATGCACGCCATGGTTGACCGCGATGAGCGCCAGATCCAAAGCCTGATCCGCTTGATCGAGGACATGCTCGATGTGTCGCGTATCCGTACTGGCAAACTGTCGATCCGCCCGGCGCGTTTCGACCTTGCACAGCTGGTGCGCAACCTCGTGGAAAACTTCGCCCAGCAGGTGGCAGCGGCCGGTTCGTCCATGCAACTGGACGCCGTGGGGCCGGTGGAAGGTAACTGGGATGAGTTCCGTATCGAGCAAGTGGTCACCAACCTGTTGACCAACGCCTTGCGCTACGGGGCAAAAAGCCCGGTGGACGTGCGGGTCTACAGTGAGCACGGGGAAGCGCGCGTAGAAGTGCGCGACCGTGGTATCGGCATCAGCGAAGACAACCAGAAGCGTATTTTCCAGCAATTCGAGCGCGTGTCCGCCAGCCAAGTGGCGGCAGGCCTGGGCCTTGGATTGTTTATTTCCGAGCAGATCGTTGCCGCTCATGGCGGCACCATCGAGGTCGAGAGCCAGATCGGCGAGGGCGCCCTGTTCCGCGTGTGCCTGCCCTTTGAGGCCACGCCATGAAATCAATCGTCAGCTCGACGCAACCTCTGCGTGACCCCATGGTCGTAATTGCAGCTATTGACCGGACAAAGGCTTCCCATGAGTGAAGATGCACAAGATGTTGTACTGATCGTCGAAGACGACGAATCGATTATGTTTGTGCTGGGTGAGTACCTGGCCGGGCTTGGTTATCGTGTGTTGAAGGCCATCGATGGGGAGCAGGCCTTCGAAATCCTTGCGTCCAAGCCACACCTGGACCTGATGGTCACCGACTACCGCCTGCCCGGCGGCATTTCCGGGGTGCAGATCGCGGAACCGGCCATCAAGCTGCGCCCGGAATTGAAGGTCATTTTCATCAGCGGTTACCCGCAGGAAATCCTCGACTGCAACAGCCCGATCACGCGCAACGCACCGATCCTGGCCAAGCCGTTCGATCTGGACACGTTGCACGAGCATATCCAGCGACTGCTGGCCTGAGTGTGAATTGTCAGGGCGGGGCAGCCCAGCCCTGACAGTGCGGTTGTCAACGTCTCAATCCTTGGCAAAGTCGAGGATGTCTTTGACCTTTTTCGCATCGAAAACACCGGCGCCATCATCGTCACGCAGCTTGAACGTGCCGTCCGGGTGAACTTCAACACCCACAGAGCTGGCGTAGGTCGCGGATATGTCCTTGCGCTGCAGCAGTTCCAGAAGTGGTTGCCTGCCGTGCTTGTCCGTTTGCCCGATTGCCCCCGCAACGCCAACCACGCTTCGCGTCTCAGAACCCCCGACAAAGATGACCTTGCCGCCGTGCGCCAAGTCGTTTTTCATCTCGTCCAGCCATGCAAACCCATCGCGTGCGTTGTTCACCGGCTGCTCCAGGTTACTGCCAGTCAGATGCACGAGCGTTCGCTTCTGATAGATTCCGTCCTGCAAATTCGAGAGCACAACCACCGCCGAGCAGTCACTGAGCCCATCGGTCTTGAGGATCGAGGTGCGGTCGGTCAGTGTGTGCGACTGCCCCATGAACACCTCGGATTTTACCGGTGCCAACGGCGTGCCACTGTCGGGAGGCAGGTCCTTGGGTTTGGACGCGCGAGGAGGAGAATCCGGCGCGGCTCCGAGTTTTATTGACAGCGGTTTTTCGGTCAATTCTTTGACCGTGCTGTCCGGGATACTGGTAGTGCGCTTCCACGAATCGTCACTCACGCTGACTTCAAACTCCAGCCTGCGGGGATCGCTGCTGTGCGTCCTGTACTGCACCGGCAGGTGCTTGTCGGTAAATACCTTTTCCAGGCCGCGTTTCATCGCTTGTGGGCTGGTGAACGTCGCGAGGCCAAAGTTGGGGTCATAAAAGTAGAATTTCCTATTGAGCCCCTCACCCACGACACCGGCCGTCATCGCGTGGCCAGGCGTACTGATCATCAGTGTTTTCGGGCCATCGGCATTGCTCAGTTCGTCAAGCAGCGCTGTATGGCTGAGCTGCCGGCGTGGTTTTCCGGCATGAAACAGGGTTGGGCTGGTCAGCTGTTTTTGCACGTCGGTCAATTGCGAGATGAAGCGCCGCGATGCCGGTGCAGTGGGGTTGGCGGCGGCGGTGAACAGGTTGCCGATCAACGTAGTTTCGGTGCCTTGCTCCATGGCGCTGGCCATCAGCCGCGACAAAGCCGCGCATTGCCCTTGGGATAAAGGGTTGGTTTGGCTGAGGTAGAACACCTGTGGGGCGGGTATGAAACTGCCTCCGGCAGCGCTGATGCTTTCATAGAATCGGCTGACGCCTTTGAAACCATGTTGCACGGCCAAGCGTTCTTCCTGGCGAACCAGGGTACCGATCTCGGCGGGCGTCAGTTGACGGGTGGTCGCCAGCTTCATGACGTCTTGGGACTTCATGTCGCTGCGGTAGCCCGCGATGGTCCGAGGGTCGCCCTCGTTGTAACCACGCAGGAAGTCCTCTGGGTCAGGTGCTGCCTTGTGCTGCTTGACCAGCGCTGACCAGTCCTCACGGATACGCGACGATTGTTTCGATATCGTCGGCGCACTCGGTGCCCAGCGGGCCAATTGGGTTTCGCTGGCGCGGATCGATGGCTGGAAGTCATCCAACGCCTTGCCATAAGGCTGCCCGCTGAACGTATCAAAGGCGTGCCACTTGCCTTGGGTCAGCACGGCCGGTCCTTCGACGATGGTGTCTTCGATCTTGAATGTGCCTACCGCGCTGGCGTCGTAGTGCTTACTGGCCTTGAGCAGGTCATAGCTGTCGGCATTACCCCGCAACAGACGGTAGGCTTGAAGGCTGCCTTTTTTCCCGCCGCGCAATAGGTTCGACAGCAATGCGCCCACGCCGTCCAGCGGGTTGAGCGAGCCTATTGCCGCTCGCCCGATGATCCTGGCAGCGCGACCGATGCGGGCAGCCGCAGTGGCGCCCGCCTGCAATGCCTTGGCGCCCTTGGCCGCAGCGCCGGCGCCGACCAGGAAGCCGAAGGCATCAAGCGCCAAGTCGAGGATGCCTTCGCCAATGTTGCCGGCCTGGAAGTTCTTCACTGCCGAATACAGCGGCACCAGGTTCAGGAGGAATTCCCGGCTTTTTTTATAAAATGGCTGGCGGCTTTCAAACGTGGTCTGACCCCGCGCCTGGCCTTCAAACCCGCGGATATCGGCACTCTTCACTAACGCCGCGCCAATGTAGGCGGTTCGGTCACTGGCATAACTGTTGGGAATGCTGGCATCCGCCTGCGGCTTCTCATCAGTCATCGTTGCTGCGTAGCGGCCCTCAGGCACCACCCGGGGATACTCAGAAGCTGTAATGCCCGCCCGGGTTCCCTCGACCCGTTCGCCGGGCACTACGTTTTGCTTGTCCTCACGCTTGCGAATCGTGTTTTGCTGCAGGTTGATCTCGTAGACGTTGGCGGCGCCGTTGCGCTCTAGCCTGAGCAGAAGGCTGTTGTTGTGGGGCACGGTGTGTTTGGTGACCACGCCGAAATTATCGGTTTTAACCCGCACCTCCTTGAAGATGTCGAGCTTGCCTTGCTCGATGTTCCTGCGGTCTTCAAGGGGCAGCGTGGCAATCAGATGCTTCACCTGGGTGCCAATGGCTTTCTCCATGTTGCTGGCGTACGCAGGAAAGGCCTTGGCAAAGACCTCGTCGATATTCGGCAAGTCACGCGAAACTTTCAGGCGATCAATCGGCACGCTGGGGTCCGTGGATCTCCAGCCGCGGCCGAGGGCCCCTTCAAAGCCCCGGTTCAGATAGATATCGACGATGGAGTGCGGGCCCACATCATCCCGGTCCTGTGCCTTGGTCTCAGACTCGATGCACGGTTTTTCATAGTCGATATCTTCGCCATATGCCTTCTTCAGTGCCTGGATTGCCAATTCACGGCGCGTTGGCATGTCGGTGGCAAAGGTGTTTGAGGCGCTGCTCAACTCCTCGATTTGCTTGGCGAATGCCGTGCGCACGGTGGTCATCTGTGCCTGCGAGTACTCATCCTTGGCGTTTACCGCAATTATCCCGTTGGCCACGCCCCAATCCGTGAGCGCGGTGTGTTGAGCGGTGTATTCGACGGCCTGTTCTTGGGCGGTGATGGGCGCAAGATCCGCTTGCTGCATCACCTGGGCGTACGTCATCAATGCCGTCGAGCCCGGTGCCTTGGCCTCCAGGCGCGCCACGGCGACCGTCAGGCTGAGCCATGAATGGGAGCCATAGGTGATGCTGGCAGGGATGTCTTTCACCAGAAAGGCCGGCGCCCGATGGGCCAGCAGCAAGTGGGTGGCTACTGGGGCAAACTCGGCGCTGGTTCTTTGTAGGCCTTGCAGGTGTTCGGCAAGTGCCTGGGTGATTGTCGAGGGGTGCTTGCCGATGTGTTCAGGGCTGGCCAGGTTAAATCCGGCGACGGTGTTGCGGGCAGAGTGGCCGGAGCGGTCCAGCAATGTCTCTTGGTCAAGGGACAGCTGCAGCGCTGCGAGCAGCCAATCGCGAACACCGGATTCGCCCGGGATAGTGCCGTGTTTATGTTGCAGTGCCTTGCCCAGATCTTGCCCGGCCTTTGAGTTGACGATGTCCTCAATGACCCTGCGGGGCCGGGCCAGTGTCGATTTGTCCAGTACCAGGTTGCGTGTCAATTGATTGAACAGGCCGTGTTGCTCGCCCCTCGGCACCATCTGTAGCGGATGGTAGTAACTCGCCAGTTGGTCTTTTTTGCTGGGAGGCACCGGCCACGACAACGCCCCACCCAAATCGCCATACAACGGGCTGGCGGGCGTGGCCGATGTGGCGCTTCTGTAAAGGTTGCGCAACTCGTCCAGCGTCGTTGGCATCAACCAGCCGTTATCCTCAATAAAGCGCTTGAGGCTGACGGTGGCGCCAGGCGTCATTCCTTGCTCGCGATAATACGACGAGCTCGGATCCACCGGCATCGAGGTGTTCTCCAGCGAGCGCGCAAGCGCGTCGCCCTCGGCGCCCGAGACCAACGATGACAACAATGGGTCGATGACCTTGTTGCTGAACGTGTTGCGGTTATTCAAGTCCCCCATCTGCCCTTGCTGGTGTTCAAGCGTGTCGGTGTTGTCAGGTTGTTCGCCAAAGGCCTGTTGCTGCTGTAACTGGGCAACGCGCTCAGTGACTGCGCTCTCGGAGGAGGGAAGGGTTTCGCCATAGAACGCCGCCACTTCTCGCACCGTCGCCGCGCTCCCCGTGGGAGCGGACACGGTGACCTGGCCATTCGCAAGGACGCTGGCCGCCTGCATGATCAGCGGCCAGGACAAGGGCAGGGTGTGGGCGGCGCTGCCCACAAAGGCGCCGAAATAGGTGCTTGGGTTCGGCGCAGCAGAGGCCTCACCCGCCGGCGGCTTGACCGTCATAGAGGCGAAACCCTGGATGGTGGCCGACGGCGGGAAAAACCGGATGGGCTGGGAGAGGTCAATGTTGTTTTGCCGCGCCCAACTCGTGAAGTCAGGCGCTTGTAGCAGGCTCGCCAGATGTTGACGCCACTGCCCGTACGTCGAGCGCGGCGGGATCGGCTCAACTGGCTGTTGGCCGAGGGCGCCGATCGTCCCACGGCCGGCAAGCAAACTGGTGGCATACAAACCCGCCAGTTGGCTGTCGCCTTCGGCTTGCGGCGTGCGTGCCGGACTGTGAGCGAAGGACGCTGGAGCCGTTGGTTCGGCCGTGAGCGGTGCGTGCGGCGCGACAACATTGTTGGGAAGGCGGCTGGCTGAAAGAGACATCGGACACTCTCGCTGCGGACGTGGAATAAGGCACCCGCCCGCCAGCAGTTTTGGCCAGGGCGTCCCTATTCGTGTACCGAAGCAGCCACTGGATTCCAGCCGTCTTACATCATGCAATAACCTTCTCGTACTGGCGCTTACTGCCTGATCATCTCCCGCACCTTGGCCGTCAACAGGTCGAACGTAAAGGGTTTGGTGATCAACTGCATACCGGGGTCAAGAAAACCACCGCGCACCGCCGCATGCTCGGCGTAGCCGGTGATAAACAACACCTTGAGTTCCGGGCGGATCTGCCGGCCGATTTCCGCAAGCTGCCGGCCGTTCATGCCGGGGAGGCCGACGTCGCTGATCAACAGGTCGATACGCTGCTCGGATTCGATGATCGGCACCGCCGTATTGGCATCACCGGCTTCGACAAAGGCATACCCCAACTCCTTGAGCACGGCGCTGACCAGTATTCTCACCGCCGGATCGTCCTCGACAATCAACACCGTCTCGCCCGCAACGGCCAGGGGCAGCAATGCCGGATCAGCCGTCTGGTTCGCGACGATTTCACCGACAAAACGCGGCAGGAACAAACTGACGGTGGTGCCCTTGCCGACCACGCTATGGATCGTCACATGACCATGGGACTGGCGGGCAAACCCGTAGATCATCGACAGGCCCAGGCCCGTGCCTTGACCGATTGGCTTGGTGGTAAAGAACGGATCGAAGACCCGTCCCATCACGCTCTCGGGAATGCCACAGCCCGTGTCGCTGACGCTCAGCTCCACGTAGTCACCCGGCTTCAAGGTGCCGTAAGCGGCAGTGAATACGCTATCGAGGTGGCGGTTGCTGGTTTCGACAGTAAGGTTGCCGCCATTGGGCATAGCGTCCCGTGCGTTGATTACCAGGTTGAGCAGGGCGCTCTCCAGTTGGTTGGGGTCGGCTTCGGCGGTCCACAGTGCATCGGTAAGGCTCATATCCAGGGCGATGCTTTCGTTGATGCTGCGTTGCAGCAACTCGCCCATGGCCGTGACCAATTGGTTGATTTCCACGGGCTTGGAATCCAGGGATTGGCGCCGCGAAAACGCCAATAGCCGATGGGTCAGGCCCGCAGCGCGGTTGGCGGAGGTCACGCCGAGGTCGATCAAGCTGTCGAGGTCATCCAGCTTGCCCCGCGATACTCGCCGGCGCAGCAGCTCCAGGCTGCCGATAATGCCGGTGAGCATATTGTTGAAGTCGTGGGCGATGCCGCCGGTCAACTGGCCAACCGCTTCCATCTTTTGCGATTGGCGCAAGGCGTCTTCGTTGTGGCGCAGTTGCGCGGTCCGTTCCTCCACCTGTTGTTCGAGGGTTTCCAGGGTGCGTTGCAGGCGCAGCTCGCTATCACTCAGGTCGATCAAGCGGTCGCGGGCTTCGTATTGGCGACGCCGGCCACGCAAGGCCGTACTTACCTGGCTGATCAGGGTGACCGGGTGAAAAGGCCGCTCCAGGAACGTCACGTTGCCCAGCAAGGGGCTCAGTTGCGAGGAGCCGTTCTGTCCGCTGCCGCCGTGATGGGTCATCAGCACAATCGGCAAGTCCGACCACGCCGGCTGCTGGTGCAGGATCTCCAGCAACGGTTCCAGCTCCACCCCAAGCAACGCTTCGGCCGCCACGATCACCAAGCCGGCGCCTTGTTCCAGCGCTTCGCACAACGCCCCCAGGTCGCTGGCGACGATGCCACTGTAGCCGGCTTCCTTGAGCATCATCAGCGCCAATGAGCCGTCGCGGCCCATCGGCGCCAGGATGATTGCGCGCTCGGAGAAGGGCGAAAGGCCCGGCATCAGCCCATATCCTTGAGCAAGGGCGAGCCAGCGCCCATATACGTGGGAATTCCGCGCAGCACGCCCTGGAAGTTATTCAGTGGCTCGCCCACGGTCATGCCGCGACTGCCGATGCGGTATTCGCGAATGGTGGACTCATGGGAACCGGTTCTTTTCTTGATGATCGAAATCGCCCGGCGCACCTCACCGATGGCTTCAAAGTAACGCAACAGGATCACCGTGTCGGCCAGGTAAGTGATATCCACCGGCGCCTGCATGTCGCCCACCAACCCGTGCTGGGCGACCGTCATGAACGTGGCTGCGCCCCGGCGGTTGAGGTACAGCAGCAACTCATGCATATGCAGGATCAGCGCGTTCTCTTCCGGCATCGCCGCCGTGTAGCCGTTGATGCTGTCGATCACCACGGTTTTGATGCCGCTGTCATCGACGCAACGGCGCACCCGGTGGGAGAACTCCCCAGGCGACAGCTCAGCCGCGTCCACTTGTTCAATCAGCAGATTGCCGGTGGCTTGCAGCGCCTCCAGGTCGATGCCCATGTTCTTCATGCGCTCAAACAGCAAGCCCAGCTCTTCGTCGAAGATAAACAGCGCGGCTTTTTCGCCACGGGCCACGGCCGAGGCGGCGAAGATCATCGAGATCAGCGATTTGCCGGTACCGGCCGGGCCGAGGATCAGGCTGCTGGAACCAGTCTCGATACCGCCGCCGAGCAACGAATCCAACTCCTTGATGCCGCTGGTCAGGGTCTGGCGGTTGTAACCGCCACGGTGTTCGGCCGCCACCAGGCGCGGGAACACATGCACGCCGTCCTGCATGATGGTGAAGTCATGGAAACCGCCACGGTATTTCTGCCCGCGGTACTTCACCACCCGCACCCGGCGCCGTTCCGCGCCGTAGTTGGGGGTCAGTTCTTCCAGGCGGATCACGCCGTGGGCGACGCTGTGTACAGTCTTGTCGAGGGACTCGGTGGTCAAGTCGTCCAGCAGCAGGACGGTGGCGTCATAACGCACGAAATAGTGCTTGATCGCGAGAATCTGCCGGCGATACCGCAGGGAGCTTTGCGCCAGCAGGCGAATCTCCGACAGGCTGTCGACCACCACGCGGGTCGGCTTGACCCGTTCCACCACCTCAAAGATCTGCCGCGTTGCTTCGCCCAACTCCAGGTCGGACGAATACAGCAGGCTCTGCTGGTGCTCGGCGTTGAGCAGGCTTTCGGGTGGGGTCAGTTCGAAGATATGGATGTTGTCGTCCAGGTCCCAGCCATGGGACTTGGCACCTTGGCGCAACTCGCGCTCGGTCTCGGACAGGGTGATGTACAGCGACTTCTCGCCGTTTTTCGCGCCGGCCTGCAAAAAATGCAGGGCGACGGTGGTTTTACCGGTGCCGGGTTCACCTTCCAGCAGGAACAGGTGGCTGCGCGATAGCCCGCCGGAAAGAATGTCGTCCAGACCTTCGATACCGGTGGCCGCCTTTTCACTGAACAGCTCGTTGGATGTAGACAAGAAGTGCCCTCGGGTCACGGATCAATAGAGGAACGCGCCGCCTTGGGCGCGCCATATTTACTTGACCGTGATGGCCCGTAGCCGTTCCACGATTTTTTCCGATGGCGCTACAAGCCTTGCTGCAACGCCGGGTCGTCGGGGTTTTGCTGTTCCAGTTGGGCGAGCAACACCTGCACATTCTGCAACTGGCCACTTTCCTTCCAGTAATTGACCAGCAGCACCCGAGCTTTGCGGTTGGCGGGATGGCGTTGCAGGATCTCTTCCAACTGGCGCTGCGCCGCTTCGAGTTCGTTCTGGGCGTGCAGGGTAGTCGCCAGGTCGTAGCGATAATCCTGGTTGTCCGGCTCCAGCTCAACCGCCTTGGACAAGCCCAGCAGCGCATACGGCCGTTCACCGTGGTGCAGCAGCCACAGGCCCAGGGCATGTTGCAGGTAGGCAGACTCGGGATGCGCCGCCAGTTGCCGCGCCAGCAATTGGCGGGACTCGTCGCTCTTGCCTTGTTTATCCAGCAACTCGATCTGTGCGACCACCGCTTGCAGGTTGTCCGGTTGCAAGCGCATCGCCTGTTCCAGGGCGTTTTGTGCGTCCGGCAACAGGGCGCTGTGGATGTACAGCTGCGCCAGTTGAATCCAGCCTTCGGCAGTTTCGGGCTGGGCCTTGAGGTATTTGACGAACTCGTCGAGCACCTGCTGCAAGGGGCCGAAGTACAGGCCCAGGGTGTCGGGCGACAGGCCGAGCAGAGCGTTGGCAGCGGCAAAGCGCACGCTTTGTTCCGGATCGTCCAGTGCCGGGCCCAGCAACAGCGTGCGCTGGCCACTGGGCACCAGGCCGACAATGCTGTGGATCGCCGCTTCACGCACCTGCGGCGAATCGCTCATCAGGTCCTTGTCGGCCAACTTCAACGCTTGCGGGCTGGGGTAGTTGGGCAACTCGGCGTGCAGCGCGGCGCGGCGCTCCGGGGACAGGTCCGGCCGGCCCAGTTGCTGATACAACACCCGCGCCGCTCCCGGTTCGCCATTGCGCGCCTGTTTCAGGGCTTTGGAATAACCATGGGCAATCGCCGGCGGCACGGCCACCTGGCTGGAACGGGAGAAATACCAAGTGATCAGCACAATCAACAGCAGGGCGCACAGGCCGACGAGGGAGTAACGGCGTGACTTTGACATGCAGGCGTCCGCAAGTATTACAAAGCCGTCAGCTTCGGTCAGAGCAGGGCAGGTGTCAAACCCGCGTCAGGTCAGCACGTAGTCCACCGGTTCCAGGGCGGGCGGCAAGTCGGTTTCCCCGAGGGCGGCGCGCACCTCGCGCTCCAGGTTGCGCAGGATGGCGTTGCATGGCAGATCGTTTTCGTCGAAACCGAACGGGTCTTCGAGGTCATCGCCGATTTCGTCGAGGCCAAAGAAGGTGTAGCTGACGATGGCGGTGAACACCGGCGTCAACCACCCCAGCGGCTCGGCCATGGCAAACGGCAGCAGGATGCAGAACAGGTAGATAGTGCGGTGCAGCAGCAGGGTGTAGGGGAAGGGCAGCGGCGTGCTCTTGATCCGCTCGCACGAGGCCTGCACCTGGCTCAGGCTGACCAGGCGCGTTTCCAGCTGGGTATAGCGCCAATCGCTGATCACGCCGCGCTCGGCCAGTTCGGAAAAGCGCGCGCCCAGTTGTTGCAGCACGCTGTCCGGCAGGTTCGGGTGCGTCGCCGCCACCGCTGTCCAGGGCCTGATCGCCAAGGCTTCATCTTCATGGCGCAAACGCGCGATCAGCCCATGGGCAAAGCCACACAAACCGCGCAACAGCCCGGCCCGCTCAGGCGAATCCCCCAGCACCTGGGTTTCGCGGATCAACGAGCGCACGTCGATGATCATCTGCCCCAATTGCTTGCGGCCTTCCCACCAGCGGTCGTAGCAAGCGTTGTTGCGAAAGCTCATGAAGATCGACAGCGACAGCCCCAGCAACGTGAAGGGCGTGGCATTGACCTTGGAAAAGTAGGCCGGGTGCCAGGTTTCTACGAGCACGATCACCGACGCCAGCAACGTGACCAGCAGGCTGCGCAAGGCAATGCGCTTGGCAATCGAACCCTTGAGGGAGAACAGGATGCCCACGAGGTTGGGCTTGGGACGGACAATCATCGGGTGGGGGACTTCTTTGGTGGCGCAGGCCCTCAGGTTAGAAGCTCGCTGCCAACGCGTCCAATCGCTTGGGCTGACCGGTTGATCGGCGGGGTCGATGACTGGCCAAACCAGTCAGCCATGTTGATAGCTTTGACCATTGCTGCTGGCGCGCGCTAGAGCGACTATTTCCGTGGTTTACGTCCTGAAAATAAAAAACACAGAAGGATTTGAAGCGATGCGTGACTACTTGGCTGCCACCACCGGATTTGACTACCCCCACACCGTTGCCGCCGCACTGGCCGGCACCCTGCAAGGCCTCAATGCCTGCGTGGAGTGCTGCGACCGCCACGCGCTGCCCGGGCGCATCGCGTTGTTCTGGGAGGGCAAGGACGGCCGCAGCGCCACCTCGACCTTTACCGACTTGCAGGACCAGGCCGCACGCTTCGCCAATTTCCTCCTGGCCCAGGGCGTCAAGCGCGGCGATAAAGTCGCGGGGCTGCTGCCGCGCACGGCGGAATTGCTGGTGGTGGTGCTTGCCACCTGGCGCATCGGCGCGGTCTATCAACCGTTGTTCACCGCCTTTGGCCCCAAGGCCATCGAGCATCGCCTGACCAGCTCCGACGCCGCATTGGTGGTTACCGATGCGGTGAACCGGCCGAAACTGGCGGAAGTCGAAGGCTGCCCGACCATCGTCACGGTCACCGGCGCCAAGGGCGAAGGCCTGGTGCGTGGCGATTTCAGCTTCTGGGCCGAGCTGCCCAACTATTCCAATGTCTGTGAGCCGGTGCTGCTGGGCGCTGACGACCCGTTCCTGCTGATGTTCACCTCGGGCACCACCGGCCCATCCAAATCGCTGTCGGTGCCGCTCAAGGCCATCGTCGCGTTCCAGAGCTACACCCGCGACGCCGTGGACCTGCGCCCTGAAGACGCATTCTGGAACGTCGCCGACCCAGGCTGGGCCTATGGCATCTACTTCGGCGTGACCGGCCCGTTGTCCATGGGCCACCCGATCACCTTCTACGACGGCCCCTTCACCCTGGAAAGCACCTGCCGGGTGATCAACAAATACGGGATCACCAACCTCACCGGCTCGCCCACCGCGTATCGCCTGTTGATTGCCGGCGGCGAGCAGTTCGCCCACTCGATCAAGGGCAAGCTGCGCATCGTCAGCAGCGCCGGCGAGCCGCTGAACCCGGAAGTGATCCGCTGGTTCGCCGACAACCTCGGCGTGACCATCCACGACCACTACGGCCAGACCGAACTGGGCATGGTCCTGTGCAATCACCATGGCCTGGAGCATCCGGTGCATGTCGGCTCGGCCGGGTTTGCCTCGCCGGGCCACCGCATCGTGGTGCTGGACGATGACCATCAGGAGTTGCCTGCGGGCCAGCCAGGCATCCTCGCCATCGACCGCGAACAGTCGCCGATGTGCTGGTTCGCCGGCTATGACGGCGTGAAGACCAAGGCGTTTGTCGGCAAGTACTACTTGAGCGGCGACACCGTGGAGTTGAACCCAGATGGCAGCATCAGTTTTGTCGGGCGCAGTGACGATGTGATCACCACGTCGGGCTACCGCGTCGGCCCGTTCGACGTGGAAAGCGCGCTGGTGGAACACCCGGCGGTGATCGAAGCGGCGGTGGTCGGCAAGCCGGACCCGGAGCGCACCGAACTGGTGAAAGCCTTCGTGGTGATCAACAGCCAATACCGCGCCACCCCGGAGCTGGCCGAGGAACTGCGCCTGCACGTGCGCAAGCGCCTCGCCGCCCATGCCTACCCACGGGAAATCGAATTTGTCAGCGACTTGCCCAAGACCCCGAGCGGCAAGCTGCAACGTTTTATCTTGCGTAACCAGGAAATCGCCAAGGCGGCGGTGGCCTGATCCACTTTTAAGGACACAATGATGCAGATTGAAAACAAGGTATTCCTGGTCAGCGGCGGCGCTTCGGGCCTCGGCGCGGCCACCGCTGAGATGCTGGTTGCCGCTGGCGCCAAGGTCATGCTGGTGGACCTGAACGCCGACGCCGTCGCGGCCAAGGCCAAGCAGTTGGGTGATAACGCGCGCAGCGCCGTGGCCGACATCAGCCAGGAAGCGGCCGCCGAAGCCGCAGTACAAGCCGCCGTTACTGCGTTTGGTGGTTTGCACGGCCTGGTCAACTGCGCTGGTGTGGTGCGCGGCGAGAAGATCCTCGGCAAGAGCGGCCCCCACGCCCTGGCCAGCTTTGCCCAGGTGATCAACGTCAACCTGATCGGCAGCTTCAACCTGCTGCGCCTGGCCGCTGCGGCCATCGCCGAAACCGAAGCAAATGCCGATGGCGAGCGCGGCGTGATCATCAATACGGCCTCGGTGGCCGCGTTCGACGGGCAGGTCGGCCAGGCGGCGTACGCAGCCTCCAAGGGCGCGATTGCCAGCCTCACCTTGCCCGCCGCCCGCGAACTGGCGCGCTTTGGTATCCGCGTCATGACCATCGCCCCGGGCATTTTCGAAACGCCGATGATGGCCGGCATGACCCCGGAAGTACGCGATTCCCTGGCCGCCGGCGTGCCATTCCCGCCGCGCCTGGGCAAACCGGCCGAATACGCCGCGCTGGTGCGCCACATCATTGAAAACAGCATGCTCAACGGCGAGGTGATCCGTCTCGACGGCGCCTTGCGCATGGCGGCCAAGTAAGGAGTTTGAACCATGACTGATCCCATCGTAATTGTCAGTGCCGTGCGCACGCCCATGGGCGGCTTCCAGGGCGACCTCAAGGGCCTGACCGCTCCGCAACTGGGTGCCGCTGCGATTCGTGCCGCAGTAGAGCGCGCCGGTATTGCCCACGATGCCGTGGATGAAGTGCTGTTCGGCTGCGTACTGCCCGCTGGCCTCGGCCAGGCGCCTGCACGCCAGGCTGCACTGGGCGCCGGGCTGGACAAGTCCACCCGCTGCACGACCCTCAACAAGATGTGCGGCTCGGGCATGGAAGCGGCGATCCTGGCCCATGACTCGCTGCTGGCCGGCAGCATTGAGGTGGCAATCGCCGGGGGCATGGAAAGCATGTCTAACGCGCCATACCTGCTGGACCGTGCGCGCAGCGGCTATCGCATGGGCCACGGCCGCGTGCTTGACCATATGTTCCTCGACGGTCTCGAAGATGCGTATGACAAAGGCCGCCTGATGGGCACCTTTGCCGAAGACTGCGCCGAGCACAACGGTTTTACCCGGGAAGCCCAGGACGCGTTCGCCATCGCTTCCCTGGCCCGCGCGCAGCAAGCGATCAGCGACGGCAGCTTTGACGCGGAAATCGTCCCGGTGCAAGTCACCGTGGGCAAGGAACAGAAAACCATCCAGCACGACGAACAACCGCCGAAAGCCAAGCTGGACAAGATTGCCAGCCTGAAACCGGCGTTCCGCGACGGCGGCACGGTTACGGCAGCGAACTCCAGTTCGATTTCCGATGGCGCGGCGGCGTTGCTGCTGATGCGTCAGTCCGAGGCGCACAAACGCGGCCTCAAGCCCTTGGCGGTGATTCACGGGCACGCGGCGTTTGCCGATGAGCCGGGGCTGTTCCCGGTGGCACCGGTGGGGGCGATTCGCAAGCTGATGAGCAAGACCGGCTGGAACCTCGACGAGGTGGACCTGTTCGAAATCAACGAAGCCTTCGCCGTGGTCAGCCTGGTGACCATGAGCAAGCTGGAAATCCCCCACAGCAAGGTGAATATCCACGGCGGCGCTTGCGCCCTGGGCCACCCGATTGGCGCGTCCGGTGCGCGCATCCTGGTGACCTTGCTCGCGGCCCTGCGCCAAAAAGGCCTCAAGCGTGGCGTCGCCGCCATCTGCATCGGCGGTGGTGAAGCCACGGCCATGGCCGTCGAATGCCTGTATTAAGGACTGAACCCCATGTTGCCCAATGACGAACAACTGCAAATCAGCGACGCCGCCCGGCAATTTGCCCAGGAGCGCCTGAAACCTTTCGCCGCCGAGTGGGACCGCGAGCATCGCTTCCCCAAGGAAGCCATCGGTGAAATGGCCGAGCTGGGCTTTTTCGGCATGCTTGTGCCAGAGCAGTGGGGCGGTTGCGACACCGGTTATCTGGCCTACGCCATGGCCCTCGAAGAGATCGCCGCCGGCGACGGTGCGTGCTCGACCATCATGAGCGTGCACAACTCGGTGGGTTGCGTACCGATCCTCAAGTTCGGCAACGATCAGCAGAAAGAACAGTTCCTCACGCCTCTGGCCAGCGGCGCCATGCTCGGCGCGTTTGCGTTGACCGAACCGCAGGCCGGCTCCGACGCCAGCAGCCTGAAAACCCGTGCACGCCTGGAGGGCGACCACTACGTGCTGAACGGCTGCAAACAGTTCATCACCTCCGGGCAAAACGCCGGGATCGTGATTGTGTTTGCGGTCACCGACCCGGCGGCGGGCAAGCGCGGGATCAGCGCGTTTATCGTGCCCACCGATGCCCCCGGCTACACCGTGGCGCGGGTCGAGGACAAGCTCGGCCAGCATGCGTCCGACACCTGCCAGATCCTCTTTGAAGACGTCAAAGTGCCGGTGGCCAACCGGTTGGGCGAGGAGGGCGAAGGCTACAAGATCGCCCTGGCGAACCTGGAAGGCGGGCGCGTGGGCATCGCCTCGCAATCGGTGGGCATGGCCCGCGCCGCCTTTGAAGCGGCGCGGGACTACGCCCGTGAGCGTGAAAGCTTCGGCAAGGCGCTGATCGAACACCAGGCCGTGGCGTTCCGCCTGGCGGACATGGCCACGCAAATCGCCGTCGCCCGGCAGATGGTGCATTACGCCGCCGCCCTGCGTGACAGCGGCAAGCCGGCGCTGGTGGAAGCCTCGATGGCCAAGCTGTTCGCCTCGGAAATGGCCGAGAAAGTCTGCTCGGCCGCCTTGCAAACCCTCGGCGGTTACGGTTACCTGAGCGACTTCCCCCTGGAGCGCATCTACCGCGATGTGCGGGTCTGCCAGATCTACGAAGGCACCAGCGATATCCAACGCATGGTCATCTCACGCAATCTCTAAGGAGCCGATACATGAGTTACGAAACCATCCTGCTTGAAGTCCAGGGCCGCGTCGGGCTGATTACCCTCAATCGCCCGCAAGCCCTGAACGCGCTGAATGCGCAACTGGTCAGCGAACTGAACCAGGCGCTGGACGGCCTGGAAGCCAACCCTGAAATCGGCTGCATCGTGCTGACCGGCTCGAAAAAAGCCTTCGCCGCCGGTGCCGACATCAAGGAAATGGCCGAACTGACCTACCCGCAGATCTACCTTGATGACCTGTTCAGCGACAGCGACCGCGTGGCCAACCGCCGCAAGCCGATCATCGCCGCTGTCAACGGCTTCGCCCTCGGTGGCGGCTGTGAACTGGCGTTGATGTGCGACTTCATCCTGGCGGGCGATGGCGCCAAGTTCGGCCAGCCGGAAATCAACCTCGGCGTGTTGCCGGGCATGGGCGGCACTCAGCGCCTGACCCGCGCCGTGGGCAAGGCCAAGGCCATGGAAATGTGCCTGACCGGGCGCTTTATCGACGCAGTGGAAGCCGAGCGTTGCGGCATCGTCGCGCGCATCGTGCCGGCCGATGAACTGCTGGAAGAAGCCCTGAAAGTCGCCACGCTGATTGCCGGCAAGTCAGTGCCGATCAGCATGATGGTCAAGGAGAGCGTGAACCGCGCGTTTGAAGTCAGCCTGTCGGAAGGCGTGCGCTTTGAGCGCCGGGTGTTCCATGCGGCGTTTGCGACGCAGGATCAGAAGGAAGGCATGGCGGCGTTT
This sequence comes from Pseudomonas sp. Marseille-Q1929, assembly GCF_017316265.1. Lineage (NCBI taxonomy): Bacteria > Pseudomonadati > Pseudomonadota > Gammaproteobacteria > Pseudomonadales > Pseudomonadaceae > Pseudomonas > Pseudomonas sp. Marseille-Q1929. Next base: position 37,305 of record NZ_JAFLWU010000029.1, on the reverse strand, counting down.
GTGGCCAAGCGCGCGCCCGAGTTCAAAGACAAGTAACCCAATCTCCCAAACACCGGAGATCTAAATGTGGGAACTGGACCCTGTGGGAGCTGGCTTGTGTGGGAGCCGGGCTTGCCCGCGATGCAGGCACCTCGGTTTGTCTGCTTGACCGAGGTGATGCTATCGCAGGCAAGCCAGCTCCCACACAAGCCAGCTCCCACATTGGGTTATGCAGTGTGTCAGTTACAGCTGGTAGTTCTTCAGTTCCCTGGCAATCACCATCCGCTGAATCTCGCTCGTCCCCTCATAAATCTGCGTGATCCGCGCATCCCGGTAATAACGCTCCACCGGGTAATCCTCCAGATACCCATACCCGCCATGAATCTGCATCGCTGACGAGCAGACCTTTTCCGCCATTTCCGAGGCAAACAGCTTGGCCTGGGAGGCTTCCGACAGGCACGGCTTGCCGGCGCTGCGCAGGCGCGCGGCGTGCAGGATCAGCAAGCGCGCGGCATTCAAACGGGTTTGCATGTCGGCGAGCAGGTTGGCCACGCTCTGGTGCTCGATGATCGCCTTGTCGAACTGCACCCGATCCCGGGCGTAGGCCAACGCCGCTTCAAACGCCGCACGGGCGATGCCCAGGGCCTGGGCGGCGATGCCGATGCGGCCGCCTTCGAGGTTGGACAGGGCAATCGCCAGGCCCTTGCCACGCTCGCCCAGCAGGTTGGCTTCAGGCACGCTGCATTGGTTGAGGGTCACGGCGCAGGTGTCCGAGGCGCGGATGCCCATCTTGTGTTCCGTGCGATCCACCACAAAGCCGGGTGTGTCGGTGGGCACCAGGAACGCGGAGATACCTTTTTTGCCCTGCTCGGGATCGGTTACCGCAAACACGATGGCCAGCTTGGCGCGCTTGCCGTTGCTGACAAACTGCTTGGCACCATTGATCACCCATTGGCCGTCGCGCAGTTCGGCACGGGTGCGCAGGTTGTGCGCCTCGGAACCGGCCTGGGGTTCGGTCAGGCAGAAACAGCCAATCGCCTGGCCGCTGGCCAGATCGGCCAGCCAGGTCTGTTTCTGTTCATCGGAGCCGTAGTTGAGGATCGGCCCGCAACCCACTGAATTGTGGATGCTCATCAGCGCACCGGTGGCGCCATCACCCGCAGAAATCTCCTCGACGGCGAGGGCGTAGGCGACGTAATCCACGTAGGTGCCACCCCATTCTTCCGGGACCACCATGCCCAGCAAGCCCAGTTCGCCCATCTTGGCGACCAGGGCATCATCGATCCAGCCGGCTTTCTCCCAGGCTTGGGCGTGGGGCGCGATCTCACCCCGGGCAAAGTCGCGCGCCATGTCGCGGATCATCACTTGTTCTTCTGTGTATTCAATATCTTGCATGGCTTATCTCCCAACCAACTCGAACTCACGGAAGAAGCTGTCGACATGGTGCGCATCCAGCTCAGCCACCGTGGCAGGGTTCCAGCGTGGGGCTTTGTCCTTGTCGATGATCAATGCGCGAACGCCTTCGATCAGGTCGCCGCGCGCGAACCATTGACGGTCCAGGTGGAGTTCCAGGGCAAAGCATTGTTCCAGTGGCAGGTGACGGCCACGGCGCAGCATTTCGAGGGTCACGGCCATGGCCAGCGGCGAGCGGGTTTGCATCAGGGCTGCCGTGGTCAACGCCCACTCATGGCTGTCGGCAACGGTGACTTGCTGGAGCTGTTCGACGATGCTCGGCACATCCGGCAAGGCGAAGAAGTGGTCGATGGCCGGACGCAATGCGGCCAGCGGCGCGTCCGGCAGGTGCTGTACGCCGAGTTTGGCGAGCAGGCCTTGCAGGTCCTTGAGGGGCGATTCGTGCCAGTGCAGGTGATCCAGCTTCTGGTCGAGGTCGGCCAGCTTGGCGCTGTCCAGGTACCAGTCGGCCAAACCGCAATACAGCGCATCGGCGGCACGAACCTGCACGCCGGTGACCCCGAGGTAAACCCCCAGCTCACCGGGAATACGCGGCAGGAAGTAGCTGCCGCCAACGTCAGGGAAGTAACCGATGGCCACTTCCGGCATCGCCAAGCGGCTGCGTTCGGTGACCACGCGCAAGTCGGCGCCTTGGACCAGGCCCATGCCGCCGCCCAGCACAAAGCCGTCCATCAGGGCGAGGACGGGTTTGCGGTAGTGGTGGATGGCGAGGTCGAGGGCGTATTCCTCGACGAAGAAGTCTTCGTGCAGGGTGTCGCCGCTCTTGAAACTGTCATACAAGGAGCGAATATCGCCCCCCGCGCAAAAGGCTTTTTCCCCGGCGCCGCGCAGGACTACCGCGTACACCGTGGGATCGTCGGCCCAGGCCTGCAGCTGCTGGCTCAGGCTGCGGACCATGTCCAGGGTAATGGCATTCAGGCCGGCGGGGCGGTTGAGGGTGAGATGGCCGATATGGTTGCGGACTTCGGCGAGTATGTCGGCTTGAAGATGGTCGGTGTGGCTTGCCTCGGATGAAACCTGAGCAGTCATCGCTAACTCCCTGCTTTTATTGTTCTTTATCAAGATGTTCGGGGACGAACCTTCTTGCGATCCTACCAGTGCAAATTTGCCCAGTACACCGGGGAATCATGCAGGTCGTTGTTGCATTTATGCACGGCGACTGAGCACTTCACCAATGCTACGCCGCCGCGCATGGCCCTGTGCCGTGTGGATCAGTTGTTCCAGCTCGGACGGTTGCACATCGTAGAACTGCTCCATCTCGGCCAGGGCCAGCTTCAAGTCGGCCGCAGTGACCTCGGGGTCGATGACCGGCGCGCGGCTGCCCACCACCGCAGGGGACGGCACCAGCACACCTTTGGGATAACGCGTGCGCGTGGCGTTGTTGTAGGCCAACGCGCAGCCCAGCAGCGCGCCGGCGCCGAGCATCACCGCACCCAGCTCCTGCCAGCCGAGGGCAATCGAGGCCGGGTCGGCCAATACCAAGGTCATGGCCAGCCCCCCCGCGGGTGGGTGCAGGCAGCGTAGCCAGCAGATCAATATCACCGTCATGCCCGCGGCGAGGCACGCACTGCCCAGCGTTCGCCCCAGTACACGGGCGACCAGCAGCGCGACGATACCGGCACACAGGTAGCTGCCGATAATCGACCAGGGTTGGGCCAACGCACCGGACGACACTGCAAACAACAATACTGCCGACGCCCCCAAAGGGCCGAGCAGGTGCAGCGCGACCTCCATGCCAAATACCTGGGCGCACGCCCATACACTGAGCAGAGTGCCCAAGGCCATGCCGATGGCGGCACGGCTCCATTCGGCGGGACGGGTGTTGATGGCAGCAGGTAACCAGCGAGCAAGCATTGCGATAGATCCATAAACAGCAGGCGAAAAAAAAGGCTTGCCTGGTTTCCCGGAAAAGCCCTTGAAAGTTCCACATTTGGGGGAGGAACCCGCGCAGTGTGCCCACCTCGATGGAGCGACGCCACTGCATATTAATGAAGGTTAAATGCAATAAAATTGAAGTTTAATAGGTGATCGGCGCAGACGAGTGGCTGACGACCCCCAGGATCCGGTCATGGTTCTCTTCGCTCAGCAACTGCTTGTGCAGGTTGTCGCGCAGCCCCGGGTCATCGGACAGGGGACCATTCAACGCGACAACCGCGTCACGCAAGCCCATCAGGCGGTGCAGGCCAGCATGCAGCGGATCGGGCACTAGCAGTGAGGGGGAGGTAGGCAATAAGTCATTGGGCACGGCGTGATCCTTTCAATGAGCCCGCCGTGATTGAATTCACGGCGGGCAGCGTCCCTGGCATGTTCCATTGGTAGTAAATAGTTACCGCAATTGGCGACCGAGTTTACATTTTGGATCCATGAGCGGGAATGGCAAAAGGCACCAGCCATTACGCATAGCTGTGTAGGAGCTTTCGTGAGGGAGCCGGCCGAAGCCGGCTGGATCAGGGCTGCGGCGTGGCTGTCAGGTGCAGCAGCACATAGGGATTTTTATCGAACTCACCCACCAGTGTCGGGGTGAGCGCGCGCAGGCGGGGCTCCTTCAAGGCGGCGTAGTCGTCCTCGCTCATCACCAACCAGGCCGGGGCCTGCAACGGCGCCAGGTCGGTGGTTGACTGGGTGAACAACGGCACACGGTCGCACTCGAGATTGACCATCAGCTTGATCGCCTTTGCGTCTTTGCCCAGGCCGTGCAGCACCACAGGCGCAGGTTGCTGGTTGATCTGTGCCTTGACCGCCAGGCTGAAGGTGCGCGTGTCGTAGAGCGTGCGCTGCAGCGGTTCGACCACCACGATGTAGGTCGCCCACAACGCCAGTACCGCCGCCAATGCCGGCCCTGTCGGACGCAGGCGTGGCTTGCACCACGCCAGCAACGCCAGTACCTGCAACACACCCAGCACGCCGAAAATCAGGCGCAAGTCGCCCACCTGCTCGGCATATCGACGCCGAACCACCAGCAGCCCGATCACCAGCAGCGCCGGCAACAGGGTCCAGAGACCCAGCAGCACACCGCGCAGCCAGGCATACACGCGCCCTTGGGTGACCTGGAACGGGTACGCCGCAATGATTGCCGCCATCGGCAGCATCGGCAGCACGTAACGAGCTTTCTTCGCCTGAGGGATCGACAAGCCGAGCATCACCAGCAAGCCCGCAGCCGCGCAGTACAACACCAGTTGCAAAGGCGGCTGCGGCGCGCGGTTGCCGCCGATGGCCACCGCCAGCAGCACCAACAGAGCCATCGGATACGCCAGCGCGTAGTTGCCCATGGAACTGGTGAAGTAATACAGCACGCCGCTGGAGCCTTCGCTGCCGTCCATGCGCCCGAGGAATTGCATGCGGATCACGTCCTGCATGAACCCCTCGCCACCACTGAGCTTGGCCAACAGCAACAACACCCCGACACAGGCCATCAACAGCGCCAGTGCCAGCAAGCCGACGCTGAACAGTTGTCGCCACTGCCGGTTGATCAGGTAGTAGCTGCACAGCACGCCGGTAGGGATCACCAGGCCAATCGGCCCACGGATCGCAAAGCCTGCGATCAGCAGCAGGTACACCCAGTGCAGGCGTTTACCGGCGCCGAAGTGATCATGGGCATAGCCCAGGTAAAACACCGCCAGGGTCACGGCGGCGAGCATCTGGTCCAGGGACACGGCACGGGTTTCGCTGACAAAGGTGCTGCTGAGCAACAGCATCGCCACGCTCAGCAGGCCCCAGCGCGGGGAGTAGGGCGCCGTGAGGCGGTACACCAGGATCACGATCAGTGCCGAGGCAATCGCCGTCGGCAACCACGCCGTCAAGCTGGTGACCTGGCCCAACGGCAACGAGAACAACCAGGTCAGCAGCGTCGAGGTCGCCAGGTAATCGGCGTACGGCTGGCCGTAGGTGGTGGGGAAAAAGCTCGGGCCATGGCGCAGCATCTCCTGGGCGAACAGCACGAAGCGCGAGTCAAACCCGATGATCGCCTGGTGCCAGTTGCCGGCGATAAACAGCAGCAGCGCCAACAGCCCGAGCAGCAGGGACTGACGGCGCACCGTGGCGTCGATGAAGGGCGCTTTGTTCACGTCTCAGGCTTCCACGACCTGATCTGCCGATTGCGCCACCCACTGTTGCTGCGGCATTGGCAGTTGGCAGGAGTCGCCACGGCCGATCGGGAAGTACTGGAAGCCTTTGCGCGCCAGGCGTTCGCCGTCGTACAGGTTGCGGCCGTCGAAGATCACCGGGGTTTTCAGGCGCGAGTGGATCAGGTCGAAATCCGGCGCCTTGAATTGCTGCCATTCGGTGCAGACGATCAGGCCATCGGCGCCGCTCAAGGTCGATTCCGGGGTGCCCATCAGCATCAACCGTGGGTCATCGCCGTAGATACGCTGTGTTTCCTGCATGGCTTCGGGGTCGAAGGCACGCACGTTGGCGCCGGCCGCCCACAAGGCTTCCATCAGCACCCGGCTCGGCGCATCGCGCATGTCGTCGGTGTTGGGCTTGAACGCCAGGCCCCACACGGCAAAGGTCTTGCCCTTGAGGTTGCCTTTGAAGAACGCATTGACGCGCTCGAACAGCTTGCTCTTCTGGCGCTGGTTGATCGCTTCCACGGCTTCCAGCAGGTCGCTGGAGCAGTTGGCCTGCTTGGCGCTGTGGATCAGCGCACGCATGTCTTTGGGGAAGCACGAGCCGCCGTAACCGCAACCCGGGTAGATAAAGTGGTAGCCGATGCGCGAGTCGGCGCCGATCCCCAGGCGTACCGCTTCGATGTCCGCACCCAGGTGTTCGGCCAGTTCGGCGATCTGGTTGATAAAGCTGATCTTGGTCGCCAACATGCAGTTGGCGGCGTACTTGGTCAGCTCGGCGCTGCGCAGGTCCATGAAGATGATGCGGTCGTGGTTGCGGTTGAACGGCGCGTAGAGGTCACGCATCACTTCGCGCACTTCTTCACGCTCGCAGCCGATGACAATGCGGTCTGGGCGGCGGCAGTCGGCAACTGCCGAGCCTTCCTTGAGGAATTCAGGGTTGGAGACGATATCGAACTCCAGGTGACGGCCGGCCACGTGCAGGGCTTTTTCGATATGGGCACGCAGGGTGTCGCCGGTGCCCACGGGCACGGTGGATTTTTCCACGAGGATCACCGGGTCCACACGGTGACGGGCCACGGCGTCGCCCACCGACAGTACGTATTTCAAATCGGCCGAACCGTCTTCGTCCGACGGCGTGCCCACGGCGATAAACAGCACTTCGCCGTGTTCGACCGCGAGTTTTTCGTCATGGGTAAAGTGCAGCCGCCCGCTTTCCAGGTTCTCCTTGACCATCGCAGCCAGCCCCGGCTCAAAGATCGTCACATGGCCTTTTTGCAGCGACTCGACCTTGTTCTTGTCTACGTCCATGCAGATGACATCGTGACCGACTTCGGCCAATACGGTGGCCTGCACCAGACCGACGTAACCACTACCAAATACACTGATTTTCATGGGGCATTCCTGGGACTTGTGGTGCTAGCACGGCGAGAGTTGATAACCAGAACTCCAAGGATGACCAACGCCACCCCCAGCGTTTTTGACAGCGAAAAATGTTCGTTGAACACCGGCAGGCCGGCGGCCAGCAGGTACACCAGCGCATAGCTGATGCTCAGCAGCGAATAGGCACGGCCCAGCGGCAGGTGCTTGAGCGCGCCCAGCCAGCAGAGCATCGACAGCGCATAGGCGAAGATCGCCAGCAGCACCGCGCCCAGGGCGCCGAGGTCGATACTGTTGTTGCTCAACGCGCTCAGCCATTCGTGGGGCAGCGGCAGGCGCGTCATGCTCCAGCGCATGCCCAACTGGGCCGCACTGACCAAACCCACGCTGCCCAACGCCAGGGCAAACCCTTGCACGCGGCTCATACCTGACGCCCCAGCAGCACGACACCGGCAATCACCAGCGCCACGCCCAGCCAGTGGCGGCCATCGATGGGCTCATGAAAGACAAACCGCGCCACCAGCGTGACCAGCACAAAGTTGAGGCTGAGCATGGGGTAGGCGATGCCGACTTCCAGGCGCTGCAACACCAGCAACCACACCAGCAGCCCCAGGCCCAGGCACACCAAAGCGGCCCACAGCCACGGCGAGCGCAGTTTCAGCGCCCAGCCATGCGGCAGGTCGCGCCAGCTTTCCACGGCGAATTTTTGCGCGACCTGGCCCATGCACGTCAGCAGGCAGACGGCCAATAACAGGAGCAGGGTGATCATGGAGCCGCCTGCGGGAAGATCAGAATCACGATATTGCCTTGTTCAAAGCGCTGGCCTTCATTGGGCAGCAAGGCAACTTCGGCAATTTCATCGTCACCTTTAACCCGCATCACCACTCCGACCGGACCTTTTTTGCGCGCATCGCTCATCCACTGTTGCACTTGGGTGGTGTCGATCTTGCGCGCGGCGCTGTCCGCGAAGGCCAGGCCGTATTTGACTTCGCCGACGGTGTTGTAAAGCGTGACGTCCGGACGCGCCAGGCGCCACGACAGCGCCGACGCCGCGCCGAGGTCGTTGCTGAGCAACGCCGTGGCCGGGCGCAGGGCTTGCAGGTGGTCGATGATGAATGGGTCCGGGGTCTTGTTGTAGACCACCGAATGGGGCAACGCGGCCGGTACCAGCGCCACCAGCAACCAGCTGCCAATCACCGGCGCCGCCCACAGTTTCAACGGGCGCGCGGCCTGTAGCAGGCTGGCAACGATCCAGCCGAACAGGAAGACAAACACCAGCACCAGGCTGAGGGTTTCCTGGCCCGGCTCGTACACCGGCTTCTTCAACTGGAACCAGGTGAGTGCCAGCAGCGCGACGATGCCCACCACCAGGTTCAACCAGCCGTTGATACGCAGCGCACGGCTGCGGCCCGCGGCAAGTGTGTCGGCCAGGGTCGCGCCCATCAGCAAGGCCAGCGGCAACAGGCACGGCATGATGTAGGAGGGCAGTTTGCCTTTGGCCAGGCTGAAAAACGCCAGGGGCATCAGCAGCCACAACAGCAGGAATGCGGTTTTCGGCAGGCGCTTATCCAGCCACGCCTGCTTGACGGTGGACGGCAGCAGCGCCACCCACGGCAGCGAGAACGCCACCAGCAGCGGCAGGTAGTACCAGAACGGTTCGGCATGCTGGGCATCGTCACCGGCAAAACGCTGGATATGTTCGTGCCAGAAGAAGAAGTTCCAGTAATCCGGCTCTTGCAGGTGCACCGCCAATGCCCACGGCAGGCTGACCACAATCGCGACGACGACGGCGACCAGGCCATAGCCCAGCAGTTCACGGAAGCGTTTTTGCCAGATCGCGTAGGGCAGGGCGATCAGCACCGGCAGCAGCCAGGCGAGGAAACCCTTGGTCATGAAGCCCATGCCACAGGCGAAACCCAACAACGCCCAGGAAGCCAAGCGGCCATTGCGTGTGGTGCTGTCGAAGCAGAACCACAAGGCCACGCCGGTCAGGTTGACCCAGAAGGTGAACTGCGGATCGAGGTTGGCGTAACCGCCCAGGGCCGCGACGCTGACAAAGCTCATGTACAGCACGGTGCTGATCAGGCTTTTTTGCGGGTCATTCCACAACCGGCGCGACACCAGGTACACCAGCAGGATGCTCAAGCCGGTGCTCAACGCCGAGGCAAAGCGCACACCGAACAGGTTCTGCCCGAAAATCGCCTGGCCCAGGGCAATCATCCAGTAGCCCGCCGCCGGTTTTTCAAAGTAGCGGATGCCCATGAAGTGCGGCGAAGCCCACTTGCCGGTCAGCAGCATTTCCTGGCTGATCTGCGCGTAGCGGGTTTCATCGGGGATCCACAGGCCATGGGTGGCCAGCGGCAGCAGGTAAAACACGCCGAAGGCCAACAGCAGCAGAGGTAACGCCAGACGCCGGATCATGCCTGCTGCACTCCAAGCCAACCCTCACGCCCGGGCAGGGCGCCACGCACCAGCCGTTGCTGGGGCAGGGTGGTCAGGTCTGCGGGCAACAAGTCGCCGAGGGGTTTGAAATCGATGCCGCGCTGCCCTGCCTGGGCCAGCAGCTGGCGAAAATCATTGGCCATCAGAATCCCTTCTACTTCTGCGTGGATCGTATAGACGTTGAGCTTCGACTCGGCAAAGCGGTCGAGGATGAACGTATTGAAGTCTTTGGCAGCCACCACCGGCCCGACGACTTCGTCGAAGGTCGGCAGGTCTACCGGAATTTGTGGGGTGCCCGCGCTGCCATCGGCCAAGGTTGGACGAAACAGGCTGGTGCCCCGGCAATCGCTGTTGTAGCGAAAGTTGAAGCCTTGCTTGGCTTGCACCACACGCTCATCGGCACGCCAACCGGCGGCCGCTGAACAGTCGATGCGTTCACCGAGGATGTCGCTGAGGGTATCGACGCCACGGCGGATCTGTTCGACCAACTGTGCCTCGCTCCAGCGCCCGGTGTTGGCCTGCCAGCCGTGGTGGTCCCAGGCGTGCAGGCCGACTTCATGCCCGGCGGCCTTGGCCTGGCGCATCAAATGCCCCAGGTCACGGCCAATCGGCTTGCCCGGCCACGCCGTGCCGGCCAGCAAAATGTCCAGGCCATACAGGCCGACGGCATTGGAACGCAGCATCTTCCACAGGAACTGCGGGCGGATGAGACGCCACAAGTGGCGCCCCATGTTGTCCGGCCCGACGCTGAAGAAGAACGTTGCCTTCACCCCGGCTTCATCCAGGGTTTCGAGCAACCGCGGCACACCTTCACGGGTGCCACGGTAGGTGTCGACATCAATGCGAAGACCTGCCTGCATTACTTCTTATCCGCGATTTCAAGCATGGCTTCACGCAAGAAGAAGTCGAGCGTATTGCCGATGGTTTCGCTCATCTCCACGGTCGGCTCCCAGTTCAGCAGGCGCTTGGCGTTCTCGATGCTTGGCTTGCGGTGTGCCACGTCCTGGTAGCCCGTGCCGTAGAACGCCTTGCTTTCCACGTCGCGGAAACCGGCGAACGGCGGGAAGTTGCCGCGCAGCGGGTGCGCTTCGAACTGACGCAGCAGCTCTTCGCCCAACTGGCGGATGCTGGCTTCGTTTTCCGGGTTGCCGATGTTGATGATCTGGCCGTTGCACACGTCATTGTCGTTATCAATGATGCGTGCCAGGGCTTCGATGCCGTCGGCGATGTCGGTGAAGCAACGCTTCTGCTCACCACCGTCGAACAGGCGGATCGGCGTGCCCTCCACCAGGTTGAGGATCAACTGGGTGATGGCGCGGGAGCTGCCGATACGCGCCGAGTCCAGGCGGTCGAGGCGCGGGCCCATCCAGTTGAATGGACGGAACAGGGTGAAGTTCAGGCCTTTGGCGCCGTAGGCCCAGATCACGCGGTCCAGCAGTTGCTTGGAGACCGAGTAGATCCAACGTTGTTTGTTGACCGGGCCGACCACCAGGTTGGAGGTGTCTTCGTCGAAGTACTGGTCTTGGCACATGCCATAGACTTCGGAAGTCGACGGGAAGATCACGCGTTTGTTGTACTTGACGCAGTAGCGCACCAGCTTGAGGTTTTCCTCGAAGTCCAGCTCGAACACGCGCAACGGGTTGCGGGTGTACTCGATGGGCGTGGCGATGGCCACCAGCGGCAGGACCACGTCGCACTTCTTGATGTGGTACTCGATCCACTCGGTGTGGATGCTGATGTCGCCTTCCACGTAATGGAAGTTCGGGTGGCTGCGCAGGCGCTCGATGGCGTCGGAGCCGATGTCCAGGCCGTAGACTTCGTAACGGTCGTCACGCAGCAGGCGCTCGGACAGGTGGTTACCGATAAAGCCGTTCACGCCGAGGATCAGCACGCGGGTACGGCGCGGCTTGCGGCCGGACTCGGCACCGCGCAGCACCGAACCGTCCACCAGGCCCAGCTCGTTGGCCAGGGACGGGCCGGCCAGGTACAGGCCGTTGTCGTTGCGCTGGCCGAACTTGACCACCAGGGAGTCTTCACCGCAGGCGATGCGCAGCGGGTTGACGCTGATAACGCGACCTGGGGCCAGGCCTTCATTGCCCTTGACCACTTCGGCTTGCCACACAATCAGCTTGTGCTCACCCACAGCGCAGAAGGCGCCCGGGTAAGGTTGGGTCACGGCGCGGACCAGGTTGAACAGCTCTTCAGCCGGCTTTTTCCACTCCAGCTTGCCATCGGCGGCGGTGCGGCGACCGAAGTAGGTGGCTTGGCTTTCGTCCTGGGCGGTTTCAGTCAACTTGCCTTGGGCCAGTTGTGGCAGTGCATCGCGCAGCAGGCTGGTGGCGGCGTCACGCAGTTTGGCGTGCAGGCTCAGGCCGGTATCGGTGCGGTCGATGATGACCTTTTGCTGGGCGAGGATCGCGCCCGCATCGGCACGCTTGACCATGCGGTGCAGGGTCACGCCGGTTTCGGTTTCGCCGTTGACCAGCACCCAGTTGGCCGGGGCGCGGCCACGGTATTTCGGCAGCAGCGAGCCGTGCAGGTTGAACGCGCCTTTGCGGGCGGTGGCCAGCAGGGGCTCGCTGAGCAGGTTGCGGTAGTAGAACGAGAAGATGTAGTCCGGGTTCAGCTTGGCGATGCGCTCGATCCACAGCGGGTGGTTGGCGTCTTCCGGCGCGTGCACCGGGATGCCGTTGCGCGCGCAGAGTTGGGCGACGGAGCCGTAGAAGTTGTTTTCCTTGGGATCATCGGCGTGGGTAAACACCGCAGCAATGTCGTAGCCGGCAGTCAGCAGGGCTTCAATACCTGCACAGCCAATATCGTGGTAGGCGAAGACAACGGCTTTTGAATTCATGACGAAACCTGATCGGAAGGAGAAGTAGAAGTGGTATGGGAGGACACCAGGCCGTCAACAATGACCACTGGCGCCGGCGCTGCCGGGGTGTTGCGCAGCACTTTTTCGATAAAGAAGCGAGGGCGGGCGCGCACATCGCTGTACATGCGGCCCAGGTATTCACCCAAGAGCCCCATGCCGATGAACTGGCCACCAGTGAATACGAACAGCACCGCAAACAGCACAAACATGCCGTCGCCGGCCCATTGGGCGCCAAAGGCCAGGCGCATGACGATCAACGCCAATGCAAACAGCACACCCAGGCCCGCCAGGCTGAAACCGACGATGGACAGCAGGCGCAGCGGGGTGGTGGTCATGCACGTCAGCAGGTCGAACATCAGGCTGATCAGGCGCATGGCGCTGTATTTGGATTCGCCGTGTTCACGCTCGGCGTGGTGCACGAGGATTTCCGTGGTGTGGCGGGCAAAGCCGTTGGCCAGGATCGGGATAAAGGTGCTGCGCTCACGGCAGGCGAGCATGGCATCGACAATGGTGCGGCGGTACGCGCGCAGCATGCAGCCGTAGTCGGTCATGGCCACGCCGGTGGAGCGCTGCACGGCCAGGTTGATCAGGCGCGACGGCCAGCGGCGGAAGGCGGAGTCCTGGCGGTTGTTGCGCACGGTGGCAACCACGTCGTAACCCCGGGCGGCTTGCTCCACCAGGCGCGGGATTTCTTCCGGCGGGTTTTGCAGGTCGGCGTCGAGGGTAATCACCACTTCGCCACGGCACTGCTCGAAACCGGCCATGATCGCGGCATGCTGGCCGTAGTTGCGATTGAGGATCACCGCCACCACGTTGCTGCCGTCTTCGGCGGCGGCGTCTTCGAGCATTTGCGCGGATTGGTCGCGGCTACCGTCATCCACCAGGATGATTTCGTATTCGTAGGCCAGTTGCTTGCAGGCTGCAGTGGTGCGACGCAGCAATTCAGGCAGGCTTTCTTCTTCGTTGTAGACCGGGATAACGATCGACACGCAATGAATAGGGTAGGGTTTCAAAGATTCAAGACCTCGGGGTTAGAGCAAGTTGGCGCGTGAAAACAGCAGCGATCATCAGGCAAAACTCTATTTGGCAGCAGCCAATGCCGTGCCAAAGTGAAAGCGTAATCAACAGGTTAGCCGGTGTTGCGCGGTTTGTTCTGAAGTTCTGTCTTAAAGACTAAGCGTAAAAATGTTGAACGAATATGAAAGGCGGATGAAAAACTCGTTTATTTGACAGGTAGACAGCCAGGGTTCAGCTACATGATCCGGCGCTTGAGTAGGGCATTCGGTTAAACCCTGCGCAATGCCACTTATTGAAGAATCTTCTCTGCAAGACCCCGCAAGTGCCGGTAAAGTAAGCGCTCTCTTGCCAGGGTAATCGGATGAATAGCGTGCAGCTTTTGCGGCCAGTGTTGATGGGGTGGTTGATGACCGTGGCGTGTGTCACCACGGTGCGGGCCGATGATGGAATAGCGCTGGCCAGCATCGACCAGGTGCCGGACGGCGTTGAAGTGCGCGGCAAGCAGATCGCCGCTTACACCTGGGACGACCACCAGGGCAAAAACCTGCTGGTGCTCGCCGAACAGGTCAGCGAGCGCGATGACGATGGCACCCAGTCTGCGTTTGTCTACGCGGCCCAATACCTGATCGATGGCAACCGTCCCAAGCGCGTGTGGATGCTCTACGACGACGTGCAGCATTGCGAGTTTGACGCCTCACTGCGCTTTGACCGGGCCGCGACCAAGGTCACCGACCTGTCCGGCGATGGCATCACCCAAACTACCGTGGGTTACTCGCGCACCTGTACCAGTGACGTCAGCCCCAATGAGTTCAAGCTCATCATGCACGTGGGCAAGTCACAGAAATACCGCCTGCGCGGCGTCGACCGCTACGGCGCCAGCTGGTGGGACGAAGACGCAGGCGCACTGCGAGGCATGCCGCTGCCCAAGGATTGCAGTGTCGCCGCGCAGCAGGCGCTGGTCAGCCAGTACAAAGAGCAGGGCACCGAATTGCCGTTGCCGGGTTGCTACAGCGAAGAGAAAGACTTTGCCAAGGCGCCGGAGGCGTACCTGACCTTTATGCGCCAGCACTGGTTCGCGCTGATGCAGAAGCAGGACACCGAATGGAGCCAGACCCAGACTCAGCCGCAAGACCCGGTAGAGGACGATGACACGGCACCCTGATTTTGTGCCGCCGCCATTCCTGCGTTAGACTCGGCCTTCGCCAATTCACTAAATATCTCGATTAAACAAAGGCTTGTTCGAGGTATTTAATCCAAAGGCTGATCTATTTTGACCGAGTCCATCCGCAACCCGCTGACCCTCTACCTCACTCGCCTGGCGCCCTCCAGCCAGTTGACCATGCGCTACGTGCTGCAGGACGCCGCCGACCGCCTGGGCTTCGAGGACATCAACCTCGAAGAGATCGACTGGCACCTGCTCCAGCCTGAACACGTGATCGCCTTGGTCGCCGCCCTGCGCGAGGACGGCTATGCGCCGAACACCTCATCGCTGTATGTGAACGCCGTGCGCGGGGTGATGAATGAAGCCTGGCGCCTCAGCCTGATCAGCCAGGAACACCTGTTGCGCATGCGCACGGTCAAGGCCGCGCCGGGCACGCGCCTGAGCCAGGGCCGCAACCTGCGCCGCACCTTGATCCGCGAAATGATGGACGTCTGCGCCGCCGACCCACGCCCCCAGGGCCTGCGCGATGCGGCGGTGATCGGCATCCTGTACGGCTCGGGCATGCGCAAGTCGGAGTCGGTCAACCTCGACCTGGCGCAGATCAGCTTCGAAGAACGCAGCTTGCGGGTGATCGGCAAAGGCAACAAGGAGCTGATCAAATACGCGCCGGCCTGGGCCTTTGCCAAGTTGCAGGCCTGGCTGGATTTTCGCCGCGAGCACCTCAAGGAAGGCGAGCAGGACGACACCTTCCTGTTCAACCGCATCCGGCGTGGCAGCCACATCACCCGCGAGCGCATCACCAAGCATGCGATCTACTACATCGCCCGCCAGCGCGGTGAGCAGGTGGGGGTGAAGATCATGCCTCATGACTTTCGCCGTTCGTTTATCACGCGGGTGATTGAAGAGCATGACCTGTCGATTGCGCAAAAACTGGCGCACCACACCAATATCCAGACCACCGCCAGCTACGACGTACGCGAGGACAACGAGCGGCGGCGGGCGGTGGATCGGTTTGATTTGTAAGTACTGCAATGCTGATGAACGAATGAAGAACTAAATGTGGGCGCTGGCTTTTGTGGGAGCTGGCTTGCCTGCGATAGCATCGCCTCGGTCTCACTGACATACCGAGGTGTCTGCATCGCAGGCAAGCCAGCTCCCACAGGGATTTGTGCATGATCAGGAGGAGGGCGGCGCACTCGCCAGATGCGCCGGCAAACGGCGCAACGTCCACAGTGTGGTGAGCATCGCCGCCACCGCACAAAGCGCGATGCCAATCAACATCGGCGCCGGCGTATGGTCGGCGAACACGCCCACTACCGTCATCGACACCGCCGCCACGATCATCTGGATCGCCCCCAGCAACGCCGACGCCGAACCCGCCACCGCGCCATGGTCCTCCAGGGACAACACCCCGGCCGCCGGCAGCAGCAAGCCGAGGAACCCGAAGCCAATAAACAGTAGCGTCATCATCACCGCCAGGCTGTCGATCCACAGCGTGGTGATCGCCAATGCCGCCAGGAACACCGTCACCGCAATCACCGACCCGCGAATCAACGGCGCCAAACCAAAGCGCGCGCTGAGGCGTGCAGTCAATTGGCTCATGGCAAAAAACGACGCCGCGTTCAGGGCAAAACACAGGCTGAACTGCGTAGGCGTCAGGCCGAAATATTCGATGTACACAAACGGCGCGCTGCCGATAAACACAAAGAACGTCGCCAGCCCAAAGCCGCTGACCACCGCCAGGCCGGTAAACACCGGATCACGCAGCAGCGCGCCGTAGCTGCCAAACGCGTTACCCAGGTTTTTGCCCAGGCGCCGCTCGGCAGGATGGGTTTCGGGCAGTTGCACGACGGTCATCACCAGGCAAGCCACGGCCACCACGGCGAGTACCGCAAACACCTCGCGCCAGCTCCAGATCGAAATCACCAGGCTGCCGGCCAATGGCGCCAGGATCGGCGACACACTCATCACCAGCATCAGCAACGCCATCAGGCGCGCGGCTTCGTGGCCGGTGTACAGGTCGCGCACAATCGCCCGGGGAATCACCATCCCGGCACACGCGCCAAACGCTTGCACGGCGCGAAAGCCGATCAGCACCTCAATGGTCGGCGCCAACGCGCAGCCCACGCTGCCTATCGCAAAGATCACCAGCCCGGCATAAATGGGCGGCTTGCGCCCGAACACATCGCTGATCGGCCCGTAGAACAGCTGGCACACGCCGATGATCATGAAGAACACCGTCAGGCTCATCTGCACCGCTGCCGGCGAGGCGTGCAGGCTGGCGCCGAGGGTGGGGAGGGCGGGCAGGTAGATGTCGATGGCGAAGGGGCCGACAGCCGTGATCAAGCCCAGCAGCAGGGCGAGGTGGGCGATACTTCGAGACATGGGCAGTTCCGCGTGGAGCAAGGGGCGGTCAGCTTAAGGGATTCGTGCACATCCGCAAACTTGGGCTTCAATAACAAGCAGTTGATGCCGATAACACTACAGGCGCAGCCTAACTGGCAGCCAGGCATGGGGATACCAGCATGACGATCAAACTTCGCTTGATGCTATTGATTGCCACCGGGTTGGCCACGGCGCTGATCATGAGCCTGGCCAGTTACGTGGGAAACGCGCAGATGGGCAACGCCGTGCAAGACAACGAAGTGAGCATGACGGTCCTGCGCAACCACATGGAAGCCGACATGATGCACGACGCCCTGCGCGCCGATGTGTTGTCGGCCATGTTGGTGGGGCTGGGTAAAAGCACCAGTACCAAAGCCGAGGTCAACAGCGCCTTGCAGGAACACGCCGAGCACTTTCGCCAGGTCTTGGCGGACAACCTCAAGCTGCCGCTCGACGATACGCTCAAGGCGAACCTGGAAAAAATCAAACCCAGCCTCGAGACCTATATCAGCACTGGCGAGCGCATTGTTGCCCTGGCCCTGAATGATCCCGAGGCCGCCCGCGAACAATTGACGACCTTTAACAGCGCCTTCAGCCAGCTTGAAGATCAAATGGCGAGCCTCAGCGAACTGATCGAAAGCAACACCCAGCAGACCAGCGCGGGCACACGGCAGACCATTGCGAACGCCAACTTCACCTTGGGCGCGGTATTGATCGCCAGCCTGTTGCTGCTCTTGGCTCAGGGCCGCTGGGTAATCCAGAGCATCATGGGCCCGTTGCAGACGGCCAGCCGCATTGCCGCCAGCATCGCCCGTGGCAATTTGAGCGAACCCATCGTCGAGCCCGCGCGCAAGGACGAAGCCAGCGCGCTGATCCGCAGCCTCGCCACCATGCAACGCGACTTGCGCGGCATGATCGAAGTGGTGCGCAGCAACGCCCATGGCGTCAATGGCATGAGCGAACAACTGAGCCACGGCTGCCATGAAGTGGCCGGAAGCAGCCAGCAGCAAAGCGCAGCGGCGAGCACCATGGCCGCCGCGGCCAGCGAAATGACCGCCAGCATCGAGGAAATCACCCGGCATGCCGGCCGCGCGCTGGCGATGGCCAACCAGGCTGAAGCCCTGGCCAAAGACGGCGGCCGAGTGATTCACCAAGTCGTCAACGACATGGATGGCATTGCCCGTTCGGCGCAGCAGTCGGCCCAGGTTATCCGCACGCTGGACAAGGAGTCGGAGGCGATCTTCAGCATCATCCAGGTGATCAAAGGCATCGCCGACCAAACCAACCTGCTGGCCCTGAACGCCGCAATCGAAGCAGCCCGCGCGGGCGAACAAGGGCGCGGCTTTGCCGTAGTCGCCGACGAAGTGCGCAGCCTGGCCGGCCGCACCAGCGCATCGACCCAGGAAATCGCCAGCATGGTCGGGCGCATCCAGCAAAACACCCGGGAAGCGGTGACCAGCATGGAGGAGGGCGTCGCTCAGGTGGACAAAGGCATGGCTGTGACGGCAGAAGTCGAACGGGCGATCCGCGAGATTCTGCAAGCCACGTTGAATACCACGGAATTAGTGAACGACATCTCCCGCACGATTGGCGAGCAGAGCCTGGCCAGCAATGAAATTGCACATCAGGTGGAGATGATTGCGGGCATGTCGGAGAGTAACAGCCGGGTAATTGCAGCGACGGCATCGACGACGGACGAGTTGTCGTCGTTGGCGGGGGAGCTTTCGCAGTCGGTGGATCGGTTTCGGTTGTAGGTTGGCGCCCATCAAACGCCACGATGTGTTCGGTGTAGTACTTCATTGGAATCGCTACGTCGGACTGGTCCAAGTACTTCTGCTTTATAAAGCGCACTCGAATAGAGGGTGTATTTCGCACCCTCGTGCAAATGTTGCGGACAGCGAGATTAGTTGGGCCGGGCGTCCAGCTGTAAACACACCCTAGGCGAACTGCACCAGCTTTAGAGGCGGCGCCATGGGATCTGTACGGTCTCGCTGAAGGCTAAATCCCCCGGTGTTTTTCCCTTCGCGACCGCATCCCACTCATAAACAGGCTTGCCGTTTATCTGCAGCACGTAGTTTGGAAAACCGTCATGCGTGCCGTCGACGCAGAACTCGATACCGCCCGGGACCTTGCGCAGTCCGACCGTAATGGTGGCATCAATGTCCGGCGTTATAGGTGGCATCAACGGATTGCCGCCATTCACGTAAAACTTTACCGCGTGTGTAGCGCCTGCCAGTTGTACAAACTGCACATCGAGGTTTTCCGCATTGCGTTGCAGCGTCGCCGACTTAATCGGCTTGACACCGGGGGGCAGTGATCGAAACCAGTCAGGCTTGCCGGCGACGGGCGGTGCATCAGCATTCTCGTACTCGTGGGTGGCGCTCCATACGAGCGCTGGTGGCGTCAGCGATCCGGCACCGACTTTGTCCAGGTCCACTGTCGGGTTAGGGCTGCACTTCATGCCGCCGCTGAACGTGTACTTAGCGTAATAGACGGCCTCACTAGGAATGCCGATGGTAAGTTTCAACGCGATGGGGGTGGCCATGTATTTCTCCTGGTCAGTGAGTTACCCGTTTTCAGCGGCCGGGCAGCCGCGAACGTGTGGTACTGATTTATTCCGAAATTTTATCCACCACTGGTATCGGCGGTGACACCGATACGATCCGGGCCTGTGCCTCGGTCCTGATGGCCATTGCGCTGGGTTGGAGGGCTTGAGCCATGTCTTCGCCAGAGTCCTGGGAGAAGAGCCAGCGCAGGTCCATGACCCCAGCGTAGTCACCCGCCTCGTTGGTAGTTGCTGTGCTGTGCAGCACCGACAAATCGCACCAGCAGTCCGGCTGGTTAGGCGCATCGATTGTGACCATGAGGCCCCGATGGCTAATGAGTTGTTTGGCAAGTGCCTGCTGTTCATTGGTGGGTGGTTTACGTTCCCGCTTGCCGTTTGCGCCCACCAGATCGATGTAGAGCTGGTTCTGGGACCACCCTATTTCGATCAACCGAACGCCTTGGTTAAGCGAGGGGAACTGATTGAAGTCCAAAGCGATTTTCAACGTTTCAGAGACGTTTTCAACGGTCCCAATGTTGATGGTGAACGCCCTGAACTGCTGAATATGCCTGTCGGTGCCGGCGAGTCGCAGGAAGAGCTTCACTTTTTGTGCGTCGGAATGGGTTCCCCCGGTCGCAACCAGGTCCAGCACACCTTGCTGGTACTCAGACGGTATCGTTTTATCACGACGCGTACAGAGAACTACCGCTGGAGACTCGATCTCGACGAGGCGCACATTCAGACGGTCGAGGTTTTTGGGCGCGCCAGTGAGCTGGGCAACCTCGCTGGCAAACAGGCCGTGCTGCTCAAACTGCTCCACAGGTCGACCGTCGTCGCTGCGCAGGCGGGTCAAAATAAAGCCCAGGTGGCGATGGCGGTGGATGGGCTCGACCGTGGCGTAGGTTGAAGATGTCAGGTGCAGCAAGGCTGGGTCGCGGGGGAAGTGGAATCTCAGCGCAGTCCCGCTCACGTTCGCCACAACATCCGAGGCCATGGCGCGCGCAGAGACGCCGCCGTGCAGGGTCAAATTGGCAAAATCCCGGTGGGTCCGAGTCCAGGCGATAAAGGTGGCAGCGCTCGCCGCCGTGGCCTGTGGCTCAGCTTGTATCGGAAGCAATAGCTGAGTCGCCGCGCTGCTTGACTCGGGCACCGACCATTCAACGCTCGCCACCCGCAGCCAGCCACCAGAATGCCCTTCATTGATGTCGTCTTTACGTGCCACAAAGATCGACAGCCCGAAGTGCCCAGCGGCCAAAGGCTGATGCAATAGCGCAATTTTGGTGGTGCGGCGCAGTGCGCACAGCTCGACAAACTGCTTGATGTGACCGTCTTGACCATCGAGTGCAGCCTTGCTCATTTCAAGCACAATCTGGTGCTCGCCCTGTATTTTCAGATTCAAGATGACGTGCGCGTGAGCCTGTACGAGTTGCACGTTTTGTCCCGCGACTTCTGTCTCAGGCAGCTCGTACGTGATCCACCAGCAACGGGAAGCATCGCACTGATTCGTTTGATCGATGACGGCAACAGCATCGGTGTTGGCATCGGCCGGTGTGTACAACCACGCCGGTTCCAAATGGCGCTGCAAGGTAACCCCGAGGAAATGCTCCTCCAAGGCCCGTACAGGCTCGTTATCCAACGCGACCGGCGTTAACGAAAACATTGAATTGGCGAAGGCCGGTGCCCCCGCATGGCGCGCATCGAACGTCAGGCCGATTGGCCCCTCGGCCATCAGCGCCAGGTTGGCGGCTTCTACTGCGGGCATGGCGCTGTAGGTGAGGGTAGGGTCGGGGCCGATTTCCTTGCGGGCGGTCAATATTTCAACCGATGGGCTACCGGTCTCAACGCCATAACCAAACCCGGTTTTCAGCTCGGCAGTGGTGCGTTCGGCCAGGCCACCAACGGCCAGTGGTGGCTCCTGCAACACCGCCAGCACCGAAGGGGTGCCGCCGCCGATGGCGGTGGTCAGCGGAATCAGTGCGCGCAACTGAGGGCGGGTAAGTTGCACCCGCGACAGATCGGCGAGCATCACCGCGCGCATCGTCCAGGTTTTGGCGAGGTAATAGGCATCGGGGGAATTCTCTTCATACCCCGGGAACGCCTCGATCTCGCGCCGATCCCCTTTAATCAGCGCGCCGGCGTAACGGGATCTCAAGGTAAAGCGGTGGCGCCAGTAGGTGGCCGACGGCGAATCCCAAGTTTGGGTATGCAACACGGTTTTGGCCGGCAACGGTTCGAGTTTTTTCGGCGCACTGTCGGCGCTGTCAGTGTTGCCACGATCGAAGAACAGTTCGTTTTCGAACTTGTACACAGCTTCGTCGGAGTTGACGCGCAGCGCTGCCGAGAGCGCGCGTTTCCCGGGAAAGGCATGCTGCCTGGGTTCGAGGCTGCGGTACAACGGGCGTCCGGAGTAGAGCCATTGCTGGGTATGAACGCTGGCGTGGCTGTAAAGGCGCCACTGGGCGGGTGGTTCCTGGGCGCCGGCGACGATGTCGTAACGCCGAGCGCTGCCGGCGTCTTCGAGGCTGATCACGTCCTTGATCAGGTTGATCGCATCGCTTTGGCTGGCAATCTTGTCAATCATGGTCTCGATGCACAGCGCAGCGAGAGGGAAGGCGTACTGGTTGCCAGACTTGGCCGACGCATATTGCAGGAGACCGGCGTGGATGGGGGCGAGATCTATGGCATCAGGCGCAGAGAAGTGTTCTTGGGGGACCAGCGCCTCAATCGAGAGGTGTGCAACCGTACCGGCGGGGACGGTGCATTTAACGTCTTTAGATTCCGGAGCCATTGACCAGGTCGAGTCACTGGCAAGTGTCAGCGTGAAACTGCAAGCTTTGTCGATGCCGTCCATTAACGCTTTGATGGCGTTGTTCATCTGGGCCGGCCAAAGATCGACGAAGTTTTCGCCTGTCGTTTTTAACTCACCCCACATGACCTCTCCTACCAATGGAGTGGCGGTGACTTTGCCAACCAACCTGTCTGTTTCGCACAACGTGTAGCGGATACCTCTTACCGCTGGATCAGGAAGCCTGTCGAAAAACTGGGCAAGCGCCGGCGATAAATGACGTATTTTATAGAGCTGCTCCAGTGCATTGACGAACTTCAGAGACTCGTCGCCAAAGGCAGCATCTCGCAATGTGCTATTGGCCATCCAACGCTGGAAGTCGAGGTAACCGACACGCGGAGTGCTGACTTTAAACGTCACCTCTTCAGCTTTAATTTCTGGCCGCCAGTCGCCACTGGGAGGCGTCAGTAGCAGTAGGCGCGATGACGGCCGTGATCCCTTGGGACCTTCTGGTGTTGCAAAGGTCAGGGCACAATCGCCGTTCACGGCCTCCAGCACTAGCCGTATCCAGCATCTGGTTACTTTTTGCTCAAGAAATTTAAAGTCTTTTCCCGGCCCATTGTCTTGACGAACACTTGCGCCGTCCTGCGTAAGCGTTAACGTGAACGCACCTGCGCCCGCCACTTGCTCGGTAAGCTCGAGTTCCGGATCGGTTGAATCGATGTCTGGAGTACCGAGAACGCCGTGTACCACTTGCAAAAACAGGCGACCGTTGCCGCTGAACTGCGTAGCCGCAAAGCGCAGCTCTAAAGGTTGATCCTGCCCGGCACTCGGCAACAAGAGGGTGCCCGCCCCGTCGCTTTCCCGAAACAGATCCAGCGTTGCCTGGCCTTTTTTGCTGGCAACCAGGCTGCTTCGCGGATAGTCGCTACTCAACGCAACGACGTCAGAAATAGCACGGTTAATGCGCTGTCGGTCCTTGGGTGCAGCCAAGAACGACTGGGTGTTGCCGGGTTTCTCGAGTTTGCCTTCAACCAGCTCGACTTCACCGATGGCAGTACGACGCTGATACACAGTTTTTGCTATGTATGCCTCACCCGGTGCCGTGATCGGGCCAGGTAACCAGGGCGCCGATGTGGCCTGTAGTGTTAGGGGCAGGGTGCCGGCATTGGTGGTTGCAAAGGCGAAACTTTCAAAACGGCAGCCATAGGCCAAGCGCGGCAGCTCAAGGGGCTCTTTACTGCTCAGCCCTGCCTGGTAAAAAGACTCGCGTGATGGCTGCTCTTTCGTAACCCCGGGATCTGAAGGCACATCCAGCAAATGGGCATAGCTGCTATCCGCAAATGGCACCCCGTGGTACTCGATGAAGGCGTGGCCGCGCCCGTCGTTCACTACGGGTAGAAAGGGCTGGATGCTTAGGGTTTCGTGGCCAGGATCTTGCCCAGGCCAGGTCAGCGCCGCGAGGTTGGCATGGGCGAATCGCCTGCTGTTACCGGGCGAATCGTTACGACTGATAGCGATGGCGATGCCATTAAAGTCGTTCAGAAACGTTTGAAGCTGATCACCCGACACATCGCTGGCGATTTGCATTGGCAGGGGTTGAGGTATCAGGTCCGGGACAAAACGTTGGCGCTCACCGGACAGGTCGCCAACTGTGCGAATGGCTGCGTTGTAAGCCTTGGAAAGATGTTCTTCCAGGACTGTCAGGGGCAGCGGATCAATGAACGGTGCAGACTTCACTTTCACCAGACAGTCAGAGATTTTGTGAAACAACCGTGCCTCTGTTGCGTTGCTTGAAACCTCTAATCGACCCCGAAAATACTCGGCGTTGCTGATAAGTTCTGCCACTTCAGCGGCCTTCACTTTGTTGGAGTCTTCGCCGTGCCAAATAGGATTGGCATACACCGCAGTAAGAAACTCCAGACCGCACAGGTGGCGTACCGCATCGGCACCATTTACAAAGACGCCGGTCAACAACGCGCAGTACTGTGCCCATCCTTCGCCAACAGCCTTTTTAAGTGCGTCAGACGCGTTTAAGTCTAGTTCTTTGGCGATCACTGAGCCGACAGAGGACTCTTTGCCGGCAGGGTCAACGCTGCTCTCGAACAGCCGGATGATCGCCGACTCCGCACCGGTTTCTGTGTAGAGCGTGGCTTGCAGGGTAGCAAGCGCCTTTTCCAGCAATGTCAGCTCAGGGGTCTCGCCAATCGCCAGCCGTAGTTCTTTGTATCGCTCGTTGTTCAACGCGAGCGCTGGGTACTCTGGCCTCTTTACGTCCAACAGCGCCAGCAACAACGCTCGCGATACTTTGGACTCGCTATCCACGGGTCCGGTTAGCTCGTGTGCAACAGAAAGGGCACGGATCAGTCGGGATGGGGGGTGTTCATCGGATGCCGTGAAGATCGGCGAGTGCCGCAATGCGTTGCGAACCGCTTCGGCAACCCCTCTGCGTTCTGGTACCGTCAGACGCGCAGTGACAGCAGCCGGTGGGTTGGCAGGAGCATTGGCGTGATTGATCGCATCGATGATCGTCGTAATCAGCGGCGCAAGTAGAGCGCCCTCACTTTCAGCACTGGACAGGGGGCGGAGCAGGGCGATCACGAAGGCGTCCAGTTGCGTCAGAAGCCCGGTAATGGCCGCCCACGTGAAAATGGCCGGCAGGTTCCCGTTCTCGTCGCGCTTGTATAGATTCTTATAGTCGTCTTCGCCTGGATTATTCGCACCGCTGGGTGGCAATAGTGCAGGAGTTACAGCGAGCAGGCTGGCGGCGCGTTGTTCAAAACCATTCAGTAAACGGTGCAGCCCTGCGGCCTCTTGGTTGACCTTTAAATAGCCGGACTTGATAAAAGGATAAGCATCGGTTTCAGCTTCCGTCTTAGAGAAAATAACGGTGTGACAAAACAGTGAGGGGATTTTGCTGCCAAGGGAGTGCTTGAATTCAAGTGTGTTTTGCTCATCATCAACGTGGTGTTCGTCGTCGCCAAGCAACACGGAATCAGGAGCCTCTCCCACAATCGGGACGATGACTCGCCGTGGATTAACTGCGTTGCTGTCCGCCGCTGTCTCCGCTTCGAGATCCCGCCAGATCACATAGGTCAATCCATGGGAATGACCGACCGGGGCATTCCACGCTTGCGCAGCACGTAACAGTGATCCTGCACCTACCTCATCCACCTCAACTTCCGCACTGTCACCTGTCGCTACCCAAAAGCGGTCACTCGTCGCACGCTTTTCAAGCCAATTGAACAGCGCGTTATTCACGGGTAACGCAGCCGCGGGGAGTTGGGTCTTGATGGGAACAGGGGCCGCCAGCTCAGCAGCGTCAACCCGGTAGGAAACGAAGCTGATCGGCCCCTGAACAAACTGAAGGAAACTTTCGTACGGTTTTTTTGCCTCCGCGACGTCTGTCGGCACATCGCCTGAGCATTCGAAACTCAGATTCACCGCATCAGCCCCAGACTCCGCGTAATATCCGAGCGGCTCAGGGTCCACAAGGCAATACAGAAGTTTTTTCAATGTCATGGCTACACCATCATTCCCTGAAGTTTTTTGGCATCCGTTATCGCCTTCTCGGCGGCCTCTTTTATCTTGGAATCGGACTCCACATCCACATCCAGATCCGCACTGACCTGGGTTTGCGCACGGCCTTCACGCAACCGATAGCGCACATTGGCGCGCGCACGAATCGAGAAAAACCTCGAGATCTTGATGGTCACCGACAAACTGCCGTCGGCGTCGACCTGGCCGTTGTCGCGATAGGCCAGGCGCAACGTGACGTAGATGCTCACCGTGGCAATGCCCATGACATCGACGTTGCCGGCAATCACCAGCAAGGCGCTGACCGACAGCCCGCCGCCTGATTGGCCGATCATTTTGCGGTAGGTGAGCACCGCCGAGAGGGTGATAAACACCTGCCCGGAAAACGGTCCGCAGGAGAACCCCAGGAGCGCCGACGCACCCGCAGCCGCGTCAACCGTCACCGACAACTGAGCGTCGAATGGCCGGTACTCGGTTTCGATCTGAACGAAGCCGGTCCCCCCCAAAATAAACAGCGAAAAGATAAAGGGCCGCTCCGGCCGCGACAGGCTGAAGCGATCCGCCAAGATGAAGTCGGGGTGGGCGATCAGCCGGAAGCGGTTTTCGATGGAGAGGTTGGAGATGCCGCTGGTGCCGGCATTGGCAGAAATGACCGGCATGGCGTATTCATGCTCGACGCCGATGGGGATGCCGTTGTTCTTGATCACGGTCATCGGCCCGACTGCATCGGGGAACAGGCCGAGGAGGGCATCCTGAACAAACTGGAAGGCCGGGTTGAGCCGGATGTTGTTCGGGTCGAAGTCGACTTTCAGGCCGTGTTCGCGGCTGAAGTTCAAGGCGAACTTTTCGAAGCGCACCATCGACTGTCCGCTGACCAGCATATCCAGGGTTGCGCCCAGGCGGCCGTAGCCACTCTGGCTGACCTCATCGCTGTCTTTCGAGGCGTCTATGCGCACCTGCCCGACGATGCGCATATCAACGAAATCACACTGGAACGGGCCGATGGCAAACAAGGTATGCCGGCCCGGCATCGGTGCGTCGATGTCCACCTGCACCCAGGCCCTTGCCTGCTGGCGATCAAAGTCGTGGGTGAGACGGATCGCGTCACGCAGGCTGTCACTAAGCTTTTCGCCCTTGAACAGCTTGCCCAGATTGGCGCCGCCGATATTGCCAAAGAGCTTGCCCAGGTCCATGCCTTGCAGGCTGGCAGGAAGCAGACGGTTACTGATCTTGTCGTAGGGAAAACTGAGCCCCAACGCTTTGAGTTCATCGCCCATGCGGTTGAGCAGGGCAGTGGCTTCAGTGGTGTCGATAACGTCAGACAGCTCATCGAAATTGGCGCGGATGCGTTCGATATCGGATTTCAGACCGGCCAGTTCGGGGGCGGAGGTAACGGCGGAGTAAAGCTTGAGGACGTTGCTGGGTGTAGCCATCAGGTTGCCGCCAAGCAGGCTGCCGGCGGTGGCGAGCAGGCGGTCGCCGTAGCGTTGGGCGTCTTCGGCGGTGCGCGATAGATCGTTTTGCAACTCGCGTACGCCGCGGTCAAAGGCTTTGACGGCTTTTACTATGTCCTCGATAGTCGCACCTGCGCTGCCATAGGCTTTTTCAAAATCGCTTTTTGCTTCAGCAAGCAAGCCCTTGAAGTAATCCGTTTGCTGCCCCGCCAGTTTCAGCAGCCGGTCTTCAACCTGCTTGAGCCCTCCGCTGAATTGTCCGCAGAGCGCTGAGATATCGCCCAGATAGCCCGCCGCGTTAATGTCCAACCGGTCCAGGCGCTGCCCTACGTCGTCAGCCAGTTGAGCAATCGCGCGTTTTATTTCTGCACGCGGCACCGCAGTTAATGTCTCGGGAAGCAGGGCCAACGACTCCGTCAGCGCGGGTATCACAACCCCTTCCATCACCACCGTATGAAGGAGCGCTTCAGGGTTCAGTAAGTTCTGCAGTGCGCCGAAACTTTCTGATAGGTCGCCTGCCGCTTGGTTTAGCGTAGTGTCGAAACCGTGTAATTCGTTCAATACACCCCGCGACAAGGCGCGCATTGACTCGGTTGAAGACTGAACAAAGCGGTCAAGCGTTTGCACTTCCAGCAAACGCCCCATCGACCCTTCAAGGTCCTCGACTGGCGTTGAAACTATTGACCAGCAGGACGCCAATGTCTGTTTCAACGCCCCATATTGACTGTCCAGCAGTTTTTGCGACTGCGTGTTTAGCTGACTATTGGCCGACCGTAACGATTCGAGAATCGTCCTGCAGTCGGTGCCGAGGCTCAGCACCCTGGCGAGCACGTTTTCGAACCCTTTCTCCTGGACACTAGCCTGCAAATCCTTAGCAGCGTTAGTCTGATCAGTGACAGAGACTCCTGCCGCTATGACCATTGCGGTGAAGCCGTCGAGGCACTTGATCAGGTCGTTTTTTAACGCCTGCTCAGTGTTTTGGTCAGCCCCAGGCTGCTTGCCCAGTTGGCTTTTCTCGACGGCCTCTTTGGCGGCTCCGATTTGCTTTTCAAGTCTGTCGAACAGCTCTGACCGGGCTAGATTCAGTGACGCGGAAAAACTGCCGAGCTCTTTACCAACGAATTCATTCAGACTAGTCAACGATGTAAAAACGGTAGCTTCAGGCATGGCGAACAGTGCAAGCCTGCGTCCCATTTCACTGGCAACCACTTGGCAGAAGTCGCCGAGTTCGATGCTCAGTCGTTGGCGCGCCTCATCAATAGCCCCTGCAATATCGCCGCGTACGTTGCTGACGGCTGCTTGGCAGTCAGCTTGAAACGCGCGCCGGCGCTCGACAGACCAGGGTTTATTGCGGTCATAAGACGCTTGCAGCTGGTCTAATCGAGTCAGCGCTCGGGAGAACGTTGTTTCGACATCAGCGCTCAGGGCCAATAGAATCCCACGGGCTTTTTCGGTTCCTGCACGGATATCGCCGACGTCTTTGCTGGCTTCTTTGAACAAGGGGTTTAGCGACGCCTCGATTCCCGAGGCCAGATTAGTGATAACTTCGTTCTTCGTCGTTGCTGTCAGGCCATCGACGAGCTTGTCCAATTTAGTCCGCCGATCATGCAGCATCGTACGCACGAGCATCGACTTGCTGCGTACCTGTGCAATGGCTTTCGCTTGCAGTTTCTGGCAATTGGGGATATCTGCGGGGAGTTCGACTCCGCTTAGAAGACCACGCAGGTTGGTGTCGCCAACAGCCGCTGCGAGCTGTTGCGCTTGGCCTGAGAGCGCTACTCCCAACTTGCTCGCTAATTCCTGCCCCGCCCAAAAAGAAGTTAGCTCGGCGCAGCCAAGCTTGGCCTGCTCCAGGTCCGTACTGCCCTGTACCTTTTTGATCAGCTCAGCCAATGTCCCGACTTCTTCACCAGGCAGGACCGCTGGAACTTCGTCGCCTCCCCAAAAGCCGATATTCCCCGGAGGGGCGGTTTTTAGCGCCGCCTTCGCGATTGCCGCCAAGGGTTCGAAGCGCTGTTGCGCCTGCTGCGCCAACCCCGCCCGCATAAAACTAACCGACTCCACCCCCACATAAATCGGCGTCTGCGCACGCCCGGCATTGATTGCCGTCTTGCTCGCTGCCGGCGCCAAACGCCAGGTAAAGCGCCGGGCGCCTGGCAGTATCCGGCTGACAGCCGGGCGACGCGCGTCCGTGTCGTGTGCGGTTTTTGGCTCAACCGCCTTGCTGATAGTCTGTGCCGACGGCAAATTGGCGTAGTCGATACCGACCCGGGACTGCCACACATCGGTGTCGTTGACCCGGGCATTGAATTCGGCGAAGAAGTACAACAGATCCGGGTCCTGGCATTCCTGCGCTACCAGCGCGTTCTCGCCATCGCCTTCGGCAACGGTGACGAAGGCAATATCCGGCATGCTGTAAACCTGCGGCCGTTCCTTGGCCGCACCGCGGTTCCATAGCGGGATCTGCCAGCCGAAATCGCCGACGTCACTGCCCCAGGCGCTGTCCACGTTGATGATGCGCGAGTTGAAACGCACCCGATCCAGAAAACCGCTACTGCGTGCCTGCGCCTGGGGGAAGTCCGGATACAGGCGCTCGGGTTGCAGCAGCTCGATGTACTCGCTGACCTTGCGCAGAACCGGTCGCCGCGAACGGGTTTGGGGGTTCTCGTCATGTGCCGGGGCGAACTGCGCGGAGGGGTTTACCGTGCGCTCGAACACCACCACATGTTTGGCCCGGTGCCAGAATGCGCCGATGCGGCCCATCACTTCGATCTTGTGGCGCTCCACGTAGCCGTTGCGGGTTTCGCTGATGACCTTGACGTTGCCATTGAGGAACTCGGCCTTTTGCGCGGCATCGCCGCCAAAAGGCGCCAGCGCCACCTGCTCCAGGGTGCCGCCTCGGGACTCGGGGAAGGCCCGCAGGGTGTTGAGCAGGTTGAGCGATTCGATGGGCCACAGTGCGCCGCCACGCAGGCCGCTTTCATGAAAACGCAACGCTCCGGGTTCCAGCCCCGGCAGCGCGGCTGGCGTGTCCAGGTCTACCAACGGGGGGCTATGCAAGGCGGTATTTCGCAAGGCAAACCGGGTGCCTTCGGCGAAGCGAGCCGGGGCGAAATCGACCGGCGAAGACGGGTCGCGCGCCCACAATTCCAAGCGCTCAGGACGACTGGCAATTACCGCCGACAGCTTGTTCCAGCGCTTGGCGATGTCCTGGTCAGACCGGGGTTTGCTCGCTGAGCCGACAATATCGCCGGTGAGCGCGCTGATTTCCGCTACCCGGGTAAATCGGGAGACCGAGCGCTCACTGTTGACGTCCACCCCTACCGAAAGCCCATACAGAAACTCGCTGCGCAAACCGGCCACTGCAGCGCCCAACCCGTACTCGCCACGCTGGCGAAACAGCTCGTAGCTGGCCTGTTCAGGAATGAAATAGCCGCGTGTGACATCGCTGGGCTGGATCCACAGATCAGTGGAAGGTGTGAGGCGAAATTGCACGGCGTGGCGCAGCAGTACGTCACCACGTGGCTCAACATTTTCTGGATAGGGCGTGGGGGGAGCGCCGTTTGCGGGCAGCACATCTCGGTCATGCAACTCCATACGCCGAGGCTTGTCGGCACTCTCGCCGAATGCCTGCGGTGGCAGCATGAAATGGTAGAGCGGGGTGGTGTTGCGGTACTGCCAGAGGCGGTCATCGCTGGAGTAGATCGCCACTTCAGCTGACGCCGCGCTGCCGCGTGCGCCCAGCAGGGTTTGGCGGAAACGCAGGATGGAGTAGGGCTGTTCGGATAGCAGGAGGTAATCGCGTGCGCCCTGGGCCTGGCTCTTATCCAGCAAGGCAACGGTGAGCAAACGGTCTTCGTCGGTGCCGAAGGTTTCTGTGGCTTTCAGGAAATAGTTGATCGTGGCCGCAGAGTTAGTGGGTTCGTTTGGCTCCAGGCTGATCAATAGCGGGGCAGGGCGGCCGCTACGGTCGGTTCGGGCTACGTCGGTGGCGATCGGGGTTACTCGGGAGACGGGGAGAGTCAAGGACAGTGACGCGTTGAGTTGGCCATTGGCGTTGTAGCGCCGAGCATGCCGACCGCCCAACGCTCGCCCTGCAGTGCGCAAAAATCCTAGGTCGTCCTTGTCCTTCTTCGCTACGTAAGCCGGCACATCCAACAGAAGCGAACCGATTCGCCCCTCAGTGTCGTTGTCAACACTCTCCACCTTCAGGGCAAACGATGCAAAGTAAGGGCTTCCAGCATCCTTCGAATCTGCTTCCTGCTGCGCCCACTGCTCATCACCGCTAAGGGTGAGGGTCAACGCTGTATTGCTGAAACCGTTAAGCGTGGCTGTAAGCGGGAGGGAATTTTTTGTTGATTCATCAACCTCAGGTGATTCATCCGCACTCATCAAGTTGGGCTTGGCTAACGTCAGTTTCAGGCGCGCAGGCAGGGCGCTTTGCCAACTGATGAACGGGTAATGCTGGCGATCCTGGTGGTATTGCGCGCAGCTTGCCAAGAGCCGCTGAGAGCAAAGAACGAAGGCCACTTTACTGTCTTTGGAGACGCTGAAGTCCGGCAAAAACGAGAGCGGTTGCAACCCTTCTATAAGCGGTAGGTTTTTTTGTGTGCTGGCTGCCTGCTTGAACGTGTCCACAAGCAGGCGTCGTGCGAAAGGTAGTTTGGGATCAGGTGCTGAAGCAAAATCTTTTTTGTTGACCGGACTCGTCCAGATCAGACGGAACGACAGCTTCGGCAACCAACTTTCCGGGGTCCAGAGATCCTTGCTGGTGATTTGCCACTCGAGGGCAATATGAATATGAACAGGACCGCTGAGCTTAACGACGCCCTCGACATCGTCTATCGTGCCAAGCGTGAGGGTGGAAGCTTTCGCCCGATAGCCCAAGGTAAAGCGTTCATTGTCATCAAGGGCGGAGTTGGCTAGATGTAGATACCCATAAGGCGCACTGGATTCACCTTCGAACGATGGCGACAGGCCTGCGGATGCTAACAGCGAACCAGCAAGTTTGTTGCCTGCGTTCCAGTAGAAGCGAGGATCCTTAGGAACTTTAGGATCTTCAGGCTCTTCAGGAAAGTAGAGGCAGCTGGTTTTACTCTTCCTTTCGGAAGCGAGATCAAACTCGCCCAGTCGTTGTGCGGCTGCTGTGCCGATTGGGTACTCAACAATCTTCCCATTTTTGAACCCGCGTCCGTAAAACGCATAAAGTCGGCCGATCTGACTGGCAAGGCCGACTTTCGAGGAGTAAACCGCACTGATCGGGAACGCCGCCCAACTATTCGCATTTGAATGGTTCACCGCCAATGGCAGGGCGAGTTCAAACTTTAACGTGGAGGGCAGGCCATCAGAACGATTGATAGTCAGCGTAGAGAACACAGTGTTTTTGCCAGTTCCATATTCAGGAACCAGTGGCCAGCGCAGTTCGGGATTATTTTTTGGGCTGGTCTGCGAATACTGCTCAAAAAGGTAGGCTCCTCGAAAACAAAGCACTACCTCTTTCTGTGGGTCTTCAGCCCGTTCAACCCAGATTGGTTTATTGGCGTTCGACGTTGACGCAAACCAGTCATCTGGAGAGTCGAGCGTGAAAACGGAGGGGGAGTCATCAGATATCTCGCTTAGCGATTCACCCGAAACCTCCCTTGGCACCCACACCAGGTAGGCTCCGTATTGCCCACTCTTGAGCTTTGTATAGTAGATCTCGACGCACCCACGCTTGCGCGTCGGCGACGCCGCAACCGTCGGCGAAGGCGGCCAGTGAAAGTCTCCATATAACTTGAACATCAAGTTTGTGCTCATATCACCCCCGCCTGATCCGTGGCCTTGCCTACACTTCGCCATGAGCCAAAACTGTAGTTGCTGGTTTCCATCCAGCAAGCCAAACGGGACATATTTTTTTATGTGAAAATTATCCAACTGTTCAGTCGCTTGCGAACCGTGATGCAAGAGAAGATAGTTTTCGGCATTAATTTGACGACCTTTGATTTCTGTTACTACGCTGGGTGAGGACCGCGCAGCATTCGAAACGATTCTGTAAAAACAAAGAACACTGCCATTCGCTCATCCCGGGTGAAGACAAGGAGGGTCAGTCAGATGTCGAAATCGATAGGGCGATTGATGGGTGTGTTGTGGATGTTGAGCCTTATCAGTATCGAGGGTTATGCGGCGAATTTGACGCTGGAAACCCAGTGTGTGCTGGTCAGCGATGGAGATTTGTTCGGCAGCAACCCGCAGAAGGCATATCCCAATCTTCCCGCCTGCTCGCGGCTAAGTACCCATGCCGACGGCGTAGAAAAGCCCGCCGACCTGATCGGTACGGGTGACTTGATCATCGCGGTAAATAAAGCAGAGTTCGAAAATGTCGTCACCAGCAACGCCGGCGTTCCCGGCCAGTTCATATTGTTTCTTAACGGTGTCGCATTACCCAACGACGCATCTATTGTCGCTCGAGAACAGGTCGACTCAAACTTTGTACTGAGATACCGAATCCGCCAAGGCGCTGAAACTCAGCAATTGTGGTCAGTGCTCTATGCGGATGGCGCACTGTTGGAGCCGCATAGGCTCAACGTGGCCTTGGGCTGGCGCGCCAACGACAACGGTGCCATGCCGATGCTGCCTGTGCGCTCAACAATCAGTGCTACCGTCAGCATCACTACCGTTTCCCGAATGGGCATCGCACTGGTTCTAGTGCTCCTTGCCATAGGCGCCATCGTCTACATCGGCATTGCCACAGACACACTGCGCGACGCGCCGGACTCTGCGATTCCGACTTGGTGGAGCAATGCGCATAGGCTGAAAAAAGCACTCGCAGACATCTCCAACGAGGAGGCACGTAAAGAGCTCCTGTCAAAGGTAGATCCGAACTACCACTCCACGCCGCAATCGGCGTACGACGATCTGGCCGAATTTGCGCTGGCAGGACGGCCCCCTTCAGAGGCGGAGATCGTGCCGACCACCGTCGGCCTGGCACTGCAAAAATACAGATGGCAGCCCCTGCGTGCGTCCTACAGCCTGAGTCGTACGCAAATGGCGCTGTGGTTCACCTTTGCCGTGGCCACCGGGCTGTTCCTTTGGTTGCTTTACGGCGATTTACGCCGCATAGACGGCTCGTTATTGGCCCTGCTGGGCATCAGCGTTACCACCGCTGGAGTTTCCTGGATCACCGACCGCAACGCCAATAACGGCCGGGACTACGTACCCTCCCGTGGATTTTGGTACGACTTGCTGACCGGCTTCGACGAACAAAGACAACTGCATCGCTATCAAGCAGTCGTAGTGAATATCTTGCTGTTGGTGGTGGGTATTTTCCATGTTCAGCAACAACTCAGTTACCCGGTATTTGACTCAACCTGGCTGATATTCCTTGGCATCAGCGGCACGGCATATGGCATAGGCAAACAATTGCTTGAGAATAGAAGCGGGAAATGACGCGCTTTATTGTGAAGCCAAGGGGACGGGGACACCAAACGTTGCAAGCCGATAAAACCCGTTGCACTGCTTGATGCTTGGGCGGAGCAATGGCGAAATCGCAATATGGATTGCCGGGGCAGGGCAGAACGGCTCTACTTGGAGATGGCACACAGCCAATGACCTATTGCATTCTTCAGGAGTCATGAACATGTGTTCCCCACGAGAGAACAGTTACTTAGAGGCTTGCAAGATATAACTAAACTAAATGACTATTTAGCATAGTTATTCCTCATGATTATATAATAAGGGTAGGGTAGCCCACCTGGTGAGCTATGTTCCGATGGCATGCATCTTTAAGGATCTCTGTTAAATGAATCACTTTCCAGGCTGGATGCTCGAAAGCGTCCATAGTTATCTCAAGGCTGCCGAGCTTCTAGACGCCCAAAACCTCCCACATGTCTCCATGGTTAATGCGGCGATCGGTATGGAAATCCTGCTCAAGAGCTTTATTTCCGTGCCTGACCAACATCAAAATAAATCCGGCGAGACCTACAAACTCGACTCTGTAGCGTTGGCCGCGGCTCACCAACATCTGAAAAGCGTCGGCAAAACCATCCGTAAAACGCCTGATAAGCACGATCTGTTGACGTTGTTCCATGTGATGCCCGAAGCGATTCGTTGCAGCTTGGCCCTGAACAGCCAGGAAGATTCCTTCGAGAGATACCGCGACGTGTTCACCAACAGCCGGTATCAGTACGAGTCGAGCAGCTGGAAGTTTTCCGACCCGGTGCTGATGAGGTTGCTGCGGTGGACGCTGGCCAACGTGGTTAGCTATTACAAGCAGCAAGGTTCTCAGGATCCGTTCGTTCTGGATTACATCACTGAGGTGCAGGCACGAGCTGCAGGAGATTGATCAAGGCCTTGGCCAGGCTTCCAATCTGACCACACAGAGCCCTCAGCTACGCATAGGACGGTACGCATAATGTATATTATGTTAAATGTCATATTACAACGGTATCCCCCATGCATGCCCCGGCCGTCTGCTCTTAACTAAAGCTAAGGTGTCGCGCCTACAACACAGACGCGGCACATTTGCTTGCGATCCTGACTACCCATCGCTTTGCGAAAAGCCGTTAAATCAATTCATAACTTCATCAAGTTGGTGATTTGCTCCTTGTCATAGACGCTGATCATTTCCCTGTGAAGCTCTTCCGGCAGCACTCGTGCAGTAGGCAGATGATCAATGAGATAGCACCGTATTGTCTGCGAAATGTGAGCGGTTAATGCTTCAATGATTCGAGCTTCTCTAGCCTGCCTGCTCAAGCCGCTTCCATAGTCAAAAACCGCCCCTCTCCAGTGGCTATCAATCAGATGAAAGCTCATCACATTCCTCTTGGCCTTGGTGCTTGTCTTATAGTGGTAGTCATCAGTTACGCGATGAAAATAGGCTGAGTCAATGCGGAGATGCTCATACCCAGCATCCGTCCAAAATTCGGGAAGGACGAACACAAGACGCTGTAGGAGGCCTTCCGAAATTCCGCCTGGTGCTTTGACCTCAAGCAGCAAATTCGCCACGTGTTCAGGGAATGCGCTGTCGATCGCTTTCCATTTGAACTGGCA
This sequence comes from Pseudomonas sp. Marseille-Q1929, assembly GCF_017316265.1. Lineage (NCBI taxonomy): Bacteria > Pseudomonadati > Pseudomonadota > Gammaproteobacteria > Pseudomonadales > Pseudomonadaceae > Pseudomonas > Pseudomonas sp. Marseille-Q1929. The sequence goes on along the minus strand of NZ_JAFLWU010000029.1, from coordinate 1,183 downwards.
ACAGATCTCCAAGCCTGTCATGTCAACTTGTTCAGCCTGGGCAAGCTTCTCTGCAACCAATAATCTCAAGCCGTCACTCACTGACATCTCGGCACTCTCCACCATTGCAGCATAGCTGGCGTACTCGGCCGGATCGAAACGGATACTAATCGCCTTCTTCACTTTGCTTTCAGTCACGCTTACACCCCAATTCGCATACGAAAAAAAACAGGTGACATTTTTGTCTGAGGCTAGTTTACTGGTTGGGAAAGGGCACGCATAGAGCACATTCGCGAGATGATGAGCCCATACACGGGGCAAGGCTCGTCTGTTTAGATTGGCCGCCCAATTTGTTAGTTGTTTAGCCGGGGCTCAGGCTCCGCAGAGGTGGAAAATGACGATATTCAACTCTCAAATCGCTGCTGATCTAGCAGCGACGGAGATCACGGTACCAAAGGTATCGAAGCCCAATGCTAAAGCGGCGCCTCAAGAGCTGCCGACGCAGTTCAAAGCGAAGCGCGTACAGCACGTCGCGTTTGATAAGGATCAAACGAGTGCCATAAACATCCAGCTCGATCTGATGGAGGAGTGCTACGGTGGTCGCATTACCGTAAACCATCTTGTTAGAACAGCGACGCTGGCGAAGGCCCGGCGCGTGCTGGCCGAAGGGGGGAAGTGATATGGCTCGTAAAACCCCACCCCGAGCGATCGCGGACAAGGTGTACCGCATCAGCTTTGGCGTTAGACAGAGAGCGTTACTGGACGCTGCTGCGAACAAACTGAATGTTACGCCTCGACAGCTTATGATCGATGCAACTATGGAAGCCTGCGAAAGCGCTCGCAAGGTCCCGACGCTCTAGTGCGGAGGGCAGAAGCATGGCCCGCCAGTTGGGCAAGTCAACTGGCGACTATCTGCCCGCGCTCACACGCTCCAAAGCTCTCCTCGACCCAGCAAACGCCGCTCGCATAATCGCTGCCTGCAGTTATAGGGCATCAAAACATTCTGAGGATTTCTGAAACCACCACCACCGTCGCCTCCTCAATCGACCCTTCATTCCTGCACAAAACCCACCCCTGCTCCCCAACCACCCTCTCAAACGCCTCCGTACAAGCCACCTGCTCCTCCAACCGATGAATCACCGTACTCCCCAACCCCCGCCCTCGCCCCGCTGCCCGCGCCCATGAAATCTCCGGGGCCGTCACC
>NZ_JAFLWU010000028.1:0-73623 GCF_017316265.1 Pseudomonas sp. Marseille-Q1929 | reverse complement strand
AGTGGAGAGGTGGATGGCAGCTTAGGCTCCCACACGTGCTTCAAGCACCGCTGTCGGTCAGCTTGCCATCCACCGCTCTCATCCACAGTCTAATCCCGGCGAAAGACACAAGCTGGCTTGCCTGCGAAGACGGCGGCACGGGCAACATCTCTACCGACCATGCCGCCGCATTCGTCGCCTCGCTAAAGCTCTACAAGAGCGCGATCCGTTCAAGTTCAGCCTTCAATTCAGCAGCGCCGAGACGCGCAAACGGCAGTGCAAAAAACGCCCGGCAACGGCTTTCGATGGTTTCCAGCGTGGCGTGAAAGGCCGCGTCGAGAATCGCTTCGTCCCCGTCCACCTCAGACGGGTCTTCCAGCCCCCAATGCGCCTTGACGGCCGGCCCGAAATACACCGGGCAGGCTTCGCCGGCGGCCTTGTCGCACACGGTGATGACCAGGTCCGGCGGGCAGCCTTCAAACGCGTCATTGCCTTTGCTGTACAAGCCTTCGGTGTTGATACCAGCGGCTGCCAGCGTCGTCAGGCTGCGCGGCAAGACCTGGCCCTTGGGAAAGCTGCCAGAACTGATGGCTACGAAACCCGCGGGCGCCAAGTGGTTGAACACCGCTTCAGACAAAATGCTGCGGCAACTGTTGGCGGTACACATGAACAGGACTTTCATTTCAGATACTCAAACGCAAGGCGAGGGCGGCAAGGGTGATCAACAGCACCGGCAAGGTCAGCACAATCCCGACCTTGAAGTAGTAGCCCCAGGTAATGGTGATGCCCTTGCGCGCCAGGATATGTAGCCACAGCAATGTGGCCAGGCTGCCAATCGGGGTGATTTTCGGGCCGAGGTCGCTGCCGATTACGTTGGCGTAGATCATCGCGTCCTTGACCACGCCCACGGCATGGCTGGACTCGATGGACAACGCGCCGATCAGCACCGTCGGCAGGTTGTTCATCGCCGAGGACAGCAAGGCCGTCAGCACACCCGTGCCCATGGCCGCACCCCATACGCCGTAGGTGGCGAAGGTGTCGAGCCAGGTTGCCAGGTACGTGGTGAGGCCGGCGTTGCGCAAGCCGTACACCACCAGGTACATGCCCAGGGAGAAAATCACGATCTGCCAGGGCGCTTCCTTCAGCACCTTGCGCGTGGAGATCTTGTGGCCCTTGGCGGCGATGACCAGCAGGAGCAGGGCGCACACGGCGGAAATCGCACTGATGGGAATGCCCAATGGCTCCAGGGCAAAACAACCGACCAGCAGGATGCCCAGCACCCACCAGCCGGCGCGGAAGGTGGCGCGGTCGTGGATCGCACTGGCCGGATCGGCCAGGTCTGCGGGGTCATAGACCTGCGGGATATCGCGGCGGAAAAACCATAGCAGCACCGCCAACGTGGCGGCGACGCTGACAAGGTTCACCGGCACCATCACGGCCGCGTATTCGTTGAAGCCAATCTTGAAGTAGTCCGCCGAAACGATGTTCACCAGGTTCGACACCACCAGCGGCAGGCTCGCGGTGTCGGCGATAAAGCCTGCGCCCATGACAAAGGCCAGGGTCGCCGCCGGGGAAAAGCGCAACGCCAGGAGCATCGACATTACGATGGGTGTGAGGATCAGCGCGGCGCCGTCGTTGGCAAACAGCGCCGAGACCAGCGCGCCCAGCAGCACCATATAGGCAAACAAGCGTCGCCCGCGCCCACGGCCCCAGCGTGCGACATGCAGTGCGGTCCAGGCGAAGAAGCCGGCTTCATCCAGCAACAGGCTGATGATGATCAGCGCAACAAAGGTGCCGGTGGCATTCCAGATGATGTGCCACACCACCGGAATGTCCGCCAGGCTGATCACGCCGCAGGCCAGGGCGAGGATGGCGCCCATCGTCGCGCTCCAGCCGACGCCGAGGCCCTTGGGCTGCCAGATGACCAGAATGATGGTGAACAGAAAAATGCCAATGGCGACAAGCATCAATAAAAGCTCCGAGGGTTCAGCAGCAGGCGCTGGCCCGTTGTGGTCTGTTGCCCATTGCATCCAGACGTTGGGTGTCGGCATGCAACCACGGCAGGTTGGCTTGCAAGGTGATGTCCAGCACCTGTGTGACCCACGCGGGCAGTGCTGGGTTGATGCGGTAGTAGATCCACTGGCCCTGGCGACGATCCAGCATCAGCCCGCAACTGCGCAGTTGCGCCAAGTGGCGGGAGATTTTCGGCTGGCTGTCCTCCAAGGCATGGATCAGTTCGCACACGCAAAGTTCGCCTTCGCGCGCAACCAATAACGCCAGGCGAGCGCGGGTGGCATCGGCCAGGCATTTGAACAACTCGGGTGGGGAGATGAGCTCGGACATGGCCAAGACCCTATACATATGGAAAATCGAATATACGTATTTCCATATGTATCGGTCAAACCGATTTTCGCTTGATCTGGATCAAGTGCCCGGAAATCTGCCGCAAGTGTTTGAAATTAAAATGAAACACGAATGTCCTAAAGTGCCTGCCATTGCAAACGAAGGAAGAACCCGCGTGACCCGTGCCACTCGCAACCTGCGCAAGACCCTCGATTCCGTCGCGGAAAATAACGAAACCGCTGCTTTCGACCTGATGCGCGCCGTGGAAAAACTCGGCGATGAAGTGCTGCGCCAGCGCTTGCTCAACACCATTCACCGGCTGAACCAGGACGCCTACGAGTTGCGCGAAGCGCGGGACTCGGTGGAGCAGGTGTCCGTCAGGCTCGCCTGAGCAAGATCGTTCAAGACAAGCGCCTGGTTGCGCTGGCATGCTTGGCGACTGTCCGTCGTTGAGCCGTGTCCATGCCTACTGCCTTACCTCATTACGCCTTCGCACGCGGTGCCATTGCCGTTATCCCGCTGTCCCTGGCCTGTGCGCCGTGGGGGCTGCTGGCCGGCTCCATGGCCATTGATGCGCAATTCACCCCGCTGCAAGCCCAGGGTTTATCCGCCATTGTGTTCGCCGGCGCCGCGCAGTTGGTGGCGATCGGCATGGTCAAGAGCGGCGCAAGCCTGATCTCCATTGTGCTGACCACCTTGCTGCTGACGTCCCAGCATTTGCTCTACGGCATGCACATGCGCCCGACCCTGTCGGCGCTGAACACGCGCTGGCGGATGAGCCTGGGGTTTCTGCTCACCGACGAATTCTTTGCCCTGGTCAGCCACTACGACCGTCAGACGTTTAATCGCTGGTACGCCCTCGGCGTCGGCTTGACGTTCTATATCGCCTGGAACCTGTTCACCCTCGCCGGCATCGTGCTGGGCAAGAGCATTCCCGGCCTGGACCAGTTGGGTCTGGAGTTCTCCATCGCCGCGACCTTCATTGCGCTGATCACCCCGGTGGTCCGTGATGTGCCGACCGTGGTCTGCGTGGCCGTGTCGTTGCTGTTCTCGGTGTGGCTGAGCTTCCTGCATTGGGAATCGGCCGTGGTGGTGTCGGGTGTGCTGGGGATGAGCGCCGGGTATGCCTGCAAACGGCTGGGAGTAGGGCAACGATGATCTACATCATGATTGTGACGATGGGCCTGGTGGTGTTTCTCAACCGCTATCTGTTTATCGAGCCGCGTCTGCCGGTGCGCCTCAACCGTGGTGCACGGGAGTTTCTCGGGTTCGCGGTGCCGGGGATGCTCACGGCGATTTGCGGGCCGATCATTTTCCTGGCCGATCACCAGCACCTCAACCTGAGCCCGACCAACCCCTATCTGCTCGCAGGGATCAGCGCAGTGGCGTTGATGTACTGGACGCGCAATGTCCTGCTGACCGTACTGTTGAGCATGGCGTTGTTCTATCTGCTGCGCTGGCTGCTCTGACGCCCAGGCGAAAAAAAGCCCGCGGGAGGGCGGGCTGAAGGGAGACTTCTAAAAATGAGCGTGGCCACTATAGGTGGCGCATTCTCCCTTCACAGTGAAACTAAATTCATGCTGCCGTGTTGCATCAGCTCTTGGCGTTGAGCTTGCGCAGTTCTTCATACGTGGCCGACTGGACGAACCAGAAGCCGGAAATGATGCACCACGTCAACGTGCCGCCGATCAGGACCGCGAGGCCCGTCAGGAAACTTGCACCGAACATCGTTACCAAACCCATCAGCCAAACGAAGGCCAGGGCGATGTAGAGCACAGTGTTGTTGACGCTGATGACGAAATCTTTCATGACGCTTCCTTGTAGAGAATATCCCGTTGACCTCCTCAGTGAGATCAACGTTGGCATCATAATGCCATGTGTCAGCAGGCGCTACCTTTGGCCCCTAGGGCGCCGGCAAGTGGTAGAGTCGCGTTTTTTTGCGACGGAGCAATGGCATGCACAAGGTGGTAATGGCGGCATTGGTACTGGCAGCACTGGCCGGTTGCGCAGGTTCGAAGATGAAAGACGCGCGCGAGGGCACGCCCTACAAGACCCTGGCTTCGGATAAGGCCACCTTGGTGGTTGCCGAATGCATCCAGTTCGGCTGGCAGGACGAAAGCGTGTTTGGCGTGGACGCTGGTGGCTTCAAGGAACCGAATGGGGCGGGCGGTTTCACCGTGTACACCACCGGCGGCGATTACTTTGTCGATGTGCAAAGTGCAGGTGCCGGCGCCACGGTCAAGTACTACGCCGTTGACGACAACATGCCCGCCAAGCGTCGCCTGGCGGCACTCGCGACTTGCCTGTAATCCGTTGCCTTAGTGGTTTTAGGAAATGCCCGGCGGGACAGCCGCCGGACATTCGCTTATCATTCCTCCCGCTCGTTCGACGTGATGGCTCTTTACCAGCACACGGACGTCGAGGCCGACGCGTCGGACGAGCATCCTTTTCCTCTAGCGCGGCATATAACCCAAGTGCCAGCGCCGTGGAATCTTCAGCGACACCACGCCCAGCAACGCCGCCAATCCACCGCTGACCAGCAGCGCCTTCAGGCCCATCTGCTGCTCCAGCAGCGCGCCGAGCACCGCCCCGACAAACATTCCGCCCCACGGAATCAGTTGCACACGCCAGCCATTGCGGCGCTCCCCCAGCATCCAGCGCCCCAGGCCGCGGCCGAAACGTGAGAGCGCGCCGGTCACGTACGTCAGGCCTACCGGCAACCCGTTGACCTCTTCCACCGCCGCATTGAGCATGCCCATCGCAATGATCGCCGCCAGTAAGGCAGGCAAGGCATCGTCCGTGGGCAACAACGCGCCACCGCAGAGCAGGGCCGCGATGCACAGCAGCAAGGGCAGGGCATGCCGGCGGCTGAAGCGGCTGACCATCACGCCTAACGCATTGCCGACGACAAAGGTCGCCACCAGCAACAACAGTCGCCCCGTCAGGCCAAGATCGCCCGCACTGATCGCCACCGCCAGCCGCGTGGTGTTGCCACTCATGAACGAGACAAAATCGCCACTGGCCATAAAGCCAATGGCATCGGTCATGCCGGCCAGTACTGACAGGCTGGCCACCAACATCAACCCGACCCGGCCGCGCCAGCGTTGGCGGTGGGCGTGTAGGGCATTGGCGTAAGGCTTGGGGGACGACGGCAGCATAGGACTGGGCTCCGTGTGAGATTATTCGGCCACTACCGTAGGACGCTTTGTCAGCCCGCGCAATGACCTCAAGCACACTCCAGGCGCCAGCCTGCGCTTTCCCAGCTCAGGTAATGCGTCGGCCGGATTGCCCGCATGAACGCCTCATCATGGGACACCGCGACTATTGCCCCGGTAAACCCTTGCAGAGCCTGCTCAAAAGCGAGCACAGAATCCAAGTCCAAGTGGTTGGTGGGCTCGTCCAACAACAGCAACTGCGCAGGCGTTTTGCGCCACAAGGCAATTGCCATCGCGGCCTTCAGCCGTTCGCCGCCGCTGAGCTGTCCCGCCGGTTGAGTCACGCGCAAAGCGTCCAGTTGTAAAAGGGCCAGGCGCGTACGCAGTTCGGCTTCTGTCATCGGCGTGTCGAGGCGGTTGAGCTGTTCGACGATGGAGCGCTGGTCATCGAGCAGCGCAAGGTGTTGATCGATATAGGCGCAGGGCACATGTACGCTGCAAGCCCCGCCAACGGCCTGCCAATGACCCGCCAGCACCTTGAGCAACGTGGATTTGCCGCAGCCGTTCGGCCCACGCACCGCAACGCGAACGGGGCCCGCTAGATGAAGGTCGAGGCCTGTGCGTGCGAGCCAAGGCAGGTCAACATCCACCAGGTGCAGCACCTGTCGGCCGTTGGGCACGGTCGAGGCGGGCAACGCGAGCATCGTCGGCGTTTCATCCAGCACACGCTCGTAGGCCTGGCGTACCTGGGCGTCGAGTTCGTGCTTGTGGGCACGGTGTGCACTGCCCACGTTGCTGAGGATTTCGCTGGCGGCGCCTTTCCAGCGAGCCTTGGTGAAACGGTCCACGTTGGCGGTGCCTGCCTGCTTGCGCGAACGCGCGGCGTGCCGTTGCAAGTTGTCATGGTCTGTTTGCAGGCGCTGTCGTTCGCGGTTGCGGGTCAGGCGTGCGTGTTCCAGGGCCGCGACTGCCGCATGCTGTTCGGCGTCATGCTGCTGGCGGTAGGCATCGTAATTGCCGCCATAGACCTTGGCGCCAAGGGGTGAGAGTTCGATGATGCGCTCCAGGGTGTTGAGCAGTTGCCGGTCGTGGCTGACCACCACCAGGCCGCCGCGCCAATCCGCTAATCGGTGCAACAGCCACTCGCGGCCGCTGCGGTCGAGGTGGTTGGTCGGTTCATCGAGCACCAACAACTGTGGCGTGGCCAGCAGCGCGCCGATCACGGCCACCCGCGCCAATTGGCCGCCGCTGAGTTGGTCGACCAGGCTGTCAGGCCCCAGGTGCGGCAGTCCAGCGTTATCCAGCGCGTGGCGCAGGCGTTCGCCGAGGTCCCAGCGGTCGTCGATCAGTTCTAGATCTTGCGGTTGCGCCGTGCCGTTGGTCATTCGCTTAAGGGCCGACAAGGCCGGGGCTGTGCCGGTGAGATGGGCGATGGTTTCGCCGGGGGCAACGTCCACGCTTTGCGGCACGTAAGCCACGCTGGCGGAACGCCTCAGGGTGCCGGAGGAGGGCGGTAGGCGCCCGGCGATCAATTTGGCGAGGATGCTTTTACCTCGGCCGTTGCGCCCGACAATGCCGGTGGGCGTGTGATCGATGGTCAGGTTCAGGTCTTGCAGTAACGTTTCGCCATTGGCGAACTGAAAGCCCAGGTGTTGCAGGGAAACGAGTGCGGGCAGCCGGTTGACGTCAGTCATCAGCACCTCCAAAAAAATGTCGAACAGGCCAACAAGCGCGCGGGGCGGCTTGTTGCAGATACATTTTGGAAGGCTTAGTTGTTCACGTCGGCGGTCGTCCCGATACTCAGAAGGGACGCAAAGGCTAACCCTGCTTGGCGGCTTTCGGCAAGCCCGCTGCCAACTTTTCCAGAAACATCGCCAGCGCCACTTCTTCCGCCTTGAGCCCCTTGCGCACCCGTGGCTTGGGCAATTTGGACAGTTCCCCGAGGCTGAAATGCTCCAATACGGCGGGGTGGATGTAGCACTTGCGGCATACCGCCGGGGTGTTGCCCAGTTGCTTGGCCACGTCCTTGACCGTCGCCACGACATGGCGCTTGGCATCGGATTCGGGCTGCCACTCCAGTTCGCGCAGTACCGCCAGCGCCAGGGCGGTACCGGCCCAGGTGCGGTAGTCCTTGGCGGTGAAGTCGGCGCCGGTGAGGCTGTGCAGGTAGGCGTTGACGTCATGGGAGCTGACGGTGTGCCGTTCGCCCTCCGCGTCGAGGTATTGAAACAGGTCTTGCCCCGGCAGCTCCAGGCAGCGCTTGACCACCGTCGCCAGCCGCCGATCGCGGACGCTGACCTGGTGCTCCACGCCACTCTTGCCACGAAACTGGAACTGGATCTCGCTGCCCCTGATATCGACATGCCGGTTGCGCAGGGTGGTCAACCCGTAGGACTTGTTCTCACGCGCGTACTGGCTGTTGCCGACGCGGATCAGCGTGGCGTCGAGCAGCATCACCACCGTGGCCAAGACCTTTTCCCGGGTAAAACCAGGCTCGGCGATCTGTGCTTCGAGTTGTTTGCGCAGTTTTGGCAGCGCTTCGCCAAACGCCTGGAGACGCGAGTACTTGTCACCGTCGCGCACCTCACGCCAACGCGCGTGATAGCGATACTGCTTGCGCCCACGGGCATCGCGGCCGGTGGCTTGCAGGTGGCCGCGCGGGTCGGCGCAGATCCACACGTCGGTGTAGGCCGGCGGCACGGCGAGGGTGTTCAGGCGCTGGATTTCATCCGCGTCTTTGATACGCACACCTTGGGCGTCGAAGTACTGGAATTTACCGCGCAGAATCTTGCGGCGAATGCCGGGCTGGGTGTCGTCAACGTAGTGCAGGTCGCGGGGCAGCGTGGCGTCGGGCATGGCGAAGGTTCCTTGGCAACAATCAGGCCGGTATGCCTGATTGACCGCGACCGTTTGCCGTCGTGCCAAAAGTTTACTTAGGCGAGTACCGCGACCGCCTTGATCTGTGCCCACAGCGTCTGCCCGGGATGCAGTTGCAACTGATCGCGGGAGAACCGTGTGATGCGCGCCAGCAACGGTGTGCCGGCCGCATCCAGGCGCACGAGGACGTGGGCATTGTTGTCGGCGCCCAGCTCCTGGGTAACCGTCACCGGCAAGCGATTGAGGATGCTGCTGTGTTCCCCCGCCTGCAGGCTGAGGCTCACGTCGCGTGCCTGCACCTTGATCCGCAGCGCCTTGCCCAGCGCCAGCGGCGCATGGGCCACACGCATGTGCAAGGCGCTGGCGGGCAGTTGCAGGGTCAGCAGTTGATAGTGTTCGTCGTAGGCGCTGACCGTGCCATTGATCACCACGCCGGCGTCGTCACCGGAGGCCATCGGCAGGTCGAGGCGCGCCAGGGTTTCGCCGATGGGGCCGCTGGCCAGGGCCTTGCCGTCATTGAGCAGGACGATGTGATCGGCCAGGCGCGCCACTTCGTCCTGGGCATGGCTGACGTACAGCACGGGGATGTCCAGTTCATCGTGCAGGCGTTCGAGGTACGGCAGGATCTCGCCCTTGCGCTTGCTGTCGAGGGCCGCCAGCGGTTCATCCATCAACAATAATTGCGGGCTGGTGAGCAGTGCACGGGCGATGCCGACGCGTTGCCGCTCACCGCCGGACAAGTGTTGCGGGTGGCGATCAAGCAAGTGGCCGATCCCTAGCAGTTCGGTGGCTTGGGCCATGTCCACGCGGCGCTGCTGGCGGGCAATGCGCTTGAGGCCGAATTCCAGGTTGGCGCGCACCGACAGATGGGGGAACAGGCTCGCCTCTTGAAACACATATCCCAGCGCGCGCTTGTGCGGCGGTACGAACAGGCCGTTGGCGCTGTCTTGCCACACCTCATCGTTGATCTGCACAAAACCTTGTCCGGCGCGCTCCAGCCCGGCGATGCAGCGCAAGCAGGTGGTTTTGCCGGAGCCGGAGTGGCCGTACAACGCCGTTACCCCGCGACCGGGTAATTGCAGGTCCACAGCGAGGGCAAATCCCGAGTAGTTCAGTTGCAGGCGTACGTCGATCATCGTCAGCTCCAGCCCATCTTGGTCTTACGGCTGGAGTACAGCGCCAGCAACACAAGGAATGCGAACACCACCATCGAACCCGCCAGCCAATGGGCCTGGGCATATTCCATGGCTTCGACGTGGTCGTAGATCTGCACCGAGACCACGCGGGTCTTGTCCGGGATATTGCCGCCGATCATCAACACCACGCCAAATTCGCCGACGGTGTGGGCGAACCCGAGAATCGACGCGGTGATAAACCCCGGACGGGCGAGGGGCAGGATCACCGTGAAAAACGTGTCCCAGGGATTGGCGCGCAACGTTGCCGCCACTTCCAGGGGGCGTGTGCCGATGGCGGAGAAGGCGTTTTGCAACGGCTGCACCACAAACGGCATCGAATAGATCACCGAGCCAATCACCAACCCGGCGAAGCTGAAGGTGAGGGTGCCCAGGCCCAGCCATTGGGTAAACTGGCCGAAGTAGCCATTGGGGCCCATGGTCAACAGCAGGTAGAAACCGATCACCGTCGGTGGCAACACCAACGGCAAGGCGACGACTGCGCCGATGGGGCCGCGCCACCACGAACGGGTGCGCGACAGCCACAGGGCAATCGGAGTGCCGATGACCAGCAGGATCACGGTGGTCAGTGACGCCAGCTTGATGGTCAACCAGATAGCGGAAAAATCGGCACTCGATAGCGGCATTTAGAGCTCGTAACCGTAGGACTTGATAACGGCCGCGGCTTTTGGCCCTTTCAGGTATTCAACCAAGGCCTTGGCAGCGGCGCTGTCCTTGCCCTTGTTGAGGATCACCGCGTCCTGTTTGATCGGGTCATGCATGGACGACGGGACGATCCACGCCGAACCGCTGGTGACTTTGCCGTCTTTATAGATCTGCGACAAGGCCACGAAGCCCAACTCGGCGTTGCCGGTGGACACGAATTGATAGGCCTGGGTGATGTTCTGGCCTTCAACCAGCTTGTCCTTGACCTTGTCGGTCAAGCCTTCCCGCGCCAGCACTTGGGTGGCGGCCAGGCCGTAGGGCGCGGCTTTCGGGTTGGCGATGGACAGGTGTTTGAAGTCGTTCTTCTTCAAGACCTCGCCTTTGGCATCGACATAACCTTCTTTTGCCGACCACAGCGCCAGGGTGCCCACCGCGTAGGTAAAGCGCGAGCCTTTGACGGTGTCGCCTTCGCTTTCCAGTTTTTGCGGGGTGGTGTCATCGGCGGCAAGGAACACTTCGAACGGCGCGCCGTTCTTGATCTGCGTATAGAACTGGCCGGTGGCACCGTAGGCGGCGACCAGTTTGTGGCCGGTGTCTTTTTCGAAGTCAGCGGCAATTGCCTGGATCGGTGCGGTGAAGTTGGCCGCGACGGCGACTTGCACTTCATCGGCGTGGGCCGAACCGAAGGCAAGGGCAGCGACCAACGCGGCCAGGCGTGAAACACGAATCGTCATAGAGCAGCTCCTGAGGATGTACGGCTTGTTATAGGTAGAAGGCGTTACCGCTATTTACGGGAATATATAGCGGTTAGCCATTGCCGGTACAGTGCCAAGTTGCCCCAGGTGTCAGTTTTTCGTGAGTTTGGCCAGCGCCTGCTCGGCCAATTCGCGTGTCAGGTCATAGGTGGAGATGTCTTTGCCCAGGCGCAGCGCCTGGCCCGACCACAGGTTGCTGAAACCCGCTTCATCCTTGGCCTTGAGCGGTATCAGCACGCCGCCGGAAGTAGGAAACGCCGGCGCTGCCGGGTTGATCGCGCCCAGTTCACGCATGACCCGATTGACGATCCCGCGTGCCGGGCGGCCGGTGAACAGGTTGGTCAACGCGGTTTCGCTGGCCTGGGCATGGCGCAAGGCGTGGTGATGGGACGGCGTGACATTCGCTTCCGGAGTGAACAGGTAGGCAGTGCCGATCTGCACCGCCGAGGCACCCAGGGCAAAGGCCGCGACAATCCCCCGTGCATCGCCAATGCCACCGGCGGCGATCACCGGCACGCTGACGGCGTCGACGATTTGCGGCAGCAGGGCGAACAAACCGATCTGGGTGTTAAGGTCCTCGGTCAGGAACAGGCCACGATGCCCTCCGGCTTCACTGCCCATGGCGATGATTGCGTCACAGCCGTGTTGTTCCAGCCAGATCGCTTCTTCTACGGTGGTGGCCGAGGACAGCACCTTGGCTCCGGTGGCTTTTACCCGATCCAGCAAGGCTTTTTCCGGCAGGCCAAAGTGAAAGCTGACCACCTCGGGACGGAATTCTTCTACCACTTGGCAGGCGGCGTCGTTAAACGGTTCGCGATTGGAAATGGGCGTCGGTGCGTCGAAGTCGGCGCCCAGTTCGAGGTAGTAGGGTTTCAACAACGCTTTCCAGTGCTGATCGCGTGCTGCATCGGGCTCAGGCGGCTGGTGGCAGAAGAAGTTGACGTTGATCGGCCGCGTGCTGGCCTGGCGAATCGTGCTGAGCGCTTCACGCAGTTGCGCGAGGCTGAGCGCCGCTGCCGGCAGCGAACCCAGGGCGCCTGCGTTATTGGCGGCGATGACCATGGCCGTGGTCGTGCCGACCGCCATGGGTGCCTGGATGATGGGCGTGTCGATGCCCAGCAAATCAATCAGGCGGGTGTCTGGCCAGGTGCTCATGGGATGCGTCTCCAGCGTTAGTAAGATTTTTCGCTGTTTTAGCAGGGCCCTTGGCCGCCGGCCACTCTGTTTTATTCACTGGACGCGGGCGCATTTTCGTGCGGGTCAGCTGTCACTTTCGCGAGCCAGCAAGCGCCGCTTGCGCTCCACCCCCCAACGGTAGCCCGACAGCTCGCCATTGCTGCGCACGACGCGGTGGCAAGGGATAGCCACGGCCAGGCTGTTGGCCCCACACGCCTGGGCCACTGCGCGGAATGATTTGGGGGCGCCGATACGCGCGGCGATCTGCGCATAGCTGGCGGTGCTGCCCAGGGGGATGTCGCGCAGGGCTTGCCACACCCGTTGCTGAAAGGCGGTGCCACGCAGGTCCAGTGGCAAATCCAGGCCGAGGGCGGGCGCCTCGATAAAACCCACGACGTGCGCGATCGTTTGTTCGAAGCGGCGGTCGGCGCCCACCAGGTCAGCCTTGGGAAACTGCTCCTGTAGGTCGCGTACCAACGTGTCCGGGTCATCCCCCAGCAGAATGGCGCACACGCCACGACGGCTTTGCGCCACCAGAATCCCCCCCAATGAACATTGGCCAACCGCAAACAGAATCTCGCTGTTGGTGCCACCGGCCTTGTAGTCACTGGGTTTCATGCCGAGCAACTGATCGGCCGACTCATAAAAACGGCTGTTGGAGTTGAAACCTGCGTCATACAGCGCGTCGGTGACCGAATGCTGGCCCTTGAGCCCTTCACGTACTTTGCGTGTGCGCTGGGCGCTGGCGTAGCCCTTGGGGGTCAACCCGGTGACGGCTTTGAACACCCGGTGAAAGTGGAAAGGGCTAAGGCCCGCGCGCAGGGCGAGCGTGTTGAGGCTGGGCGGGGTGTCGGCTTGTTCGATGTGGCGGCACGCCTCGGCGACCAGTTGCGCATGATGGGCGGCCAATTGCGTCTGGTCGCCGCTCGCACGCTTGCTTGCGCGGTAACCGGCGGCCTCGGCTTGTGCGGGCGTGTCAAAGAACTGGATATTTTCCGGGCGTGGCAACCGTGAGGCGCTGCTGGGACGGCAATACACGCCGGTGGTTTTTACGCCATAGACGAATAGTCCGTCGGCCTTGGGGTCGCGGGCGACGATGGCGGCCCAGCGCGGATCTTGTTCGGTTTTCATGGGCGGCACTCTTGACGGGTCTTGCGCAGAATAACCGTGCCGCAGCGGCCCGGCACTCCGAAGCTTGCGGTCAAATCAGCCGGCGGTGCGAAACGTCAGGTTGATGCGTTGCGGGCCCATGACCGGGTGCAGGCCTTCCTTGACGGGCATCACGCCGTGAAAGCACAGGCGATCGACGCCGCCCCAGACCACGACGTCGCCATGGAACAGCGAAACCTTTTGCGCCCGGTCACCACGCGCGTGACCACCAAACAGAAAAATCGCCGGCAAGCCGAGGGACACCGACACCACCGGTGCGGTGTAGCAGCGTTCGTTCTTGTCCTGATGCAGGGACATTTTTGCGCCGGGCACGTAGCGGTTGATCAGGCAGGCGTCGGGGGCGAAGCCGACGAAACCGGCATCTGCCGCTGCCTGCACAGCCAATTGGCGCAACGCGTCAGGCATCGCCGGCCAAGGCCGTTGGCTGCGCGGGTCCAGTGGGGAGTAGCGGTAGCCGTGGGCGTCGGTGGTCCAACCCAATTCACCGCAGCTGCTCAACGCCGCCGACATGGTAAAACCGCCTGGGGTGACCATCTGCCGAAACGGTGATTGCGCCAGCACCTGGCGCAGCGATGGCAGCAGGCGTTCGATCCAGGGCAGGGCATAACCCCTCAGCACGTAAGACTCGTCGCCGATTTGCTCACGCCCTGCAGGCTGTTGCAGGGCGTCATCGGCGAACAGGTCGGCAGTGGGGGCGGGCATGGGTTTACAGCGCCTTGCTCACAGTGATGTCGGTGATTTCATCACTGGCATCATGAATTTTGGCCAGGGCTTGCTTGGCTTCTTCCACGCTGTTGCTGTGCAGTTGGGCGAACTCGAAGCGGCGCTCGCCGTTGAGTTTGTACTTGATCACGTATTTGGTGGTAGTCACTGCTTATTTCCTGTGGCGAGTCCGAATCAGCTCAGCTTGGTGCTGGTGCGACGAACGATACGAATCTTGTGGGACAGGGTGGGTTTGCGCGTCACGCTGATCGCGCGGCGGGTGACCACATCCAGGGTAATGTTCCAGAAACCGGTGCTTGGCGCGGTGATCTTGGCGGGAAACTTGTCGAATGCGCCGCCGTGGTAGGTGTGGCGGCCGCCATTTTTAAAGCTGCGAAAATTCGCATCGCTCA
Source organism: Pseudomonas sp. Marseille-Q1929 (assembly GCF_017316265.1). Taxonomy (NCBI): domain Bacteria; kingdom Pseudomonadati; phylum Pseudomonadota; class Gammaproteobacteria; order Pseudomonadales; family Pseudomonadaceae; genus Pseudomonas; species Pseudomonas sp. Marseille-Q1929. The sequence continues at coordinate 59,215 of NZ_JAFLWU010000028.1, read as the reverse complement.
TCAGGCGAATATTGCAAGTTTGCGAGCATTCGATGACGACAATGTCCCCTTCGTTGAGGTGCTCGCGCTGGTGGATGAATTTCATGGGGTGTCTCCAGAAGGGCTTTTTCTGAAAAATCAGAACGATACGTAGGTTAAGATGGAGTTTATCAGCCCCAGCGCTTTTATTATCGTGCCGTTGTCGATGACATCGACAATTTAAAACAGTTATTTACCGAGTTATCAGGGATAAATCCTACGTTGGCGGGAGAAATTTACCATCCTCGCTGTCGTAGGATCTTTATCGGAGGTTTTGTATGAAGTGGAGTGTGTTGGTTCTGGCCGTGGCGCTAGGTGGGTGTGCCTCGGTGGCCGATATCAAGCAGACCCCTCCGACACTGGCCGTCATTTCCGGCAAGAAGCCGCAGGAATATGCTGCCTGTGTAGTGCGTAAGTTGTCGTCTACGCGTCGCCCGCCGCAGATCGAGCCACATAAAGATGGTGTGCAGGTGATTGTGCCGCAGAAATTTTCCGCGGACCCCTCGGCCATTTTCGAGATTGAAGATCGCTCCAGCGGCAGCAGCATCAAGCTCTATGAGAGCATGTCCAATGTGCCGATCCGTCCGGGTGATGTGAAAAAGGCTGGGGAAGATTGCATTTCCGGCTGAAGCCGTTGCGGAATATCAGATATGAAACGTGAACACGTCAAAGCGCGTCATGCCGAGGGCCAGATCTCGGCCACCCATGTGATCCAGAATCCCGCCGACCTCGGCGAATGGATCGTCTTTTTCAAGAAAAGCGGTGGGCGCAGCTTTTTCCTGGTGGACGATCAGGATGAGGTCGAATCCTTCGCCAGCCTTGATGCGCTGACCGAGACCCTGCGCGGGCTAGGTATCAAGTTCGCTGAGGTCCACCTGTAACCCCAAGGGTTACTTGCACACCACCACCACGCTGCGGCTTTTGAAATTGCCGACGTCCTTGCCCAGGGTCTTGTCGCCTTCACTCAGTGCCGGCGTACCCTCGGTGCCGACGATGCGATAACCGGTGCCGGCGCAAGACGCGTCGGCCTTTTCGTAGCAACTGGCCCAGGAATTGGCTTCACCGGAACAATCGATGGTCAGGCCCTGTTCGCCATTTTTCAGGTAGACATCAGAAGTGGTGGTGCAGCCGGCGAGCGCCAGTACTGCAGTCAGTGCCAGAAACTTGTTCATAGGGGGTCATCGTTGAGGGTGTTGGAGGGGACGCTGACACGGTCGTGGGGCGTTGGCGCAGGAGTATAGCGAACTGCCACTTGGTGCGCAGTCACAGAATTCAATCGGCGACCGCGCACCCTTGGGGAGGTGTGGAAATGACATTGGCTTCAGCGTCTTACGCGGGTCATGGCACCCCTAGCACCAGTACGCCACTCCCCGTTATGGGCCCCGCAGCAGGCAGCGAGCCCGCTCGCTTAACCAGGGAAAATGTCACATCGTCCCCTCCGACACTGTTGGTGATCTGGGTCACGAACCGACCGTTGACTTGCACGGCGGACCCCGCCCGTACAAGCGCCGTGCCGACGTTCGTGTTGGTCATGCTCAGCAAGCGTGAGTCAAACGAGGAGGGCGTACCTTTGTAAGTAATGGTGATTGGCATGGTGATTCCACCATCCGGGCATGAGTAGCTGAGCCTGCGGTTGCTACGGATGGGGCTGGTCAGCGGGTCGGTGCCTATCTCACGCTGGTGGACGGAGGCAAAGTCAATCACGATCGGGTTGTTGTTATTGATCGTGCAGGTCGATGGCGACACGGAAAAGTTGTTGGCGGCCGTGTACGTCAGCGAAAGTGCTGTCCTGCCGGCGTCATAGTTGTTTGTCTGGCTCAGGCGCAGCACACCAAGGACGTCGCCTATTCGCACGTCGATAGGGTTTGTCGGGTTGTTACGAAGCAGAATGAAGGGCGTCACGTTGATGGGGACGCCGATGGCGTTATTGGGCATGGTTGCGACTCGAATGTTGTTCGGCACCGGGGTGTTGTAATACGTCCCGTTTATTCTCAAACCGGTGCCCTGGCCGACGAATTTCGGACCGGGCGTCCAGGCTGCGCCGGCCAGAACCGACGTTGCCCAGTAGTCCTCATAATTCGCTGGCCAACCCGGATACGGCGTGAACCGGCACTCCAGCCTCACGCCTTCCAGGAGAATCCGGCTTGGGTCTGCGCTCACCTGGACGGTCACGGGAACCTGCAGGTTCAGCGTGCCGCCCGTGTCGACCTGTTGCCATGGGCCGCCATTGACACGGCATTGGGCGGCATTAACGTTTGTAGCAAGACCCACCAGTGCAAGCAGCACCATGGCCCCATATAGTCGTTTCATTGTTGTTTCTCTTTTGCCCCCTCTAGCCGAGTATCGCTCGGTGAACAGTCGATCCGTTCGTAGACGCTGCTCGTAAGGCGGGTTGTGTTTGTTTGAGGTTGTTACGGGTAATCCAGCGTGAAAGTGGAGGTCACCGTGTACCTGCCGTGCCCGATGGTTTGATCCCTGATCGCATCCGGCTCGCCCTGCACATAGGCTTTGAGTTCAATGACGTTGCTGCCATTGCTCAACACGTGCTTGTCGCTGACGCTGTTCACGGGTAATGGCTTGTTGTTCGGTGTCTCTATGCCGAGCCCAACACCGGTGGCACCACTGCCACTGTCCAGTGCGAACAACCCAGGCAGCTTCACGTTTTCCGCGCCGCCGAACATGATGGTTACCGTGTCTCCAATCGTGGTGTCACAGTTTTCCAGATGCACCTTGAACCCTTTGCCTTGAGTGCGCGTGTTGATGTAGAGGTGCTTGCTGGTCACGTCCCAGAGTTCCAGCGTGATCGCGTCGTCACCCGGACGGATCGTGCATGCCTCTTCAACCAGGTTTCCCTTGAAGCTCAGGTTGTCCGCCGCATTCCCCTTGGGCGCGAGCCCAAAGCTCAACAGCAACGCCAGCCAAGCACATGGCCACCCTTTATGATCCCTTTCATGTCGCATGGGCATGGCTCCTACTCGTATTCAGCCAGCAACGTGGCCACCGCTGCAAAACTAGCGGGGATCAGCGTTGCACCGGGTTGTTTGACGGGCACTACTTCCAATGTCGGTGGTGACGACAGGACGATATTGATGGGTGTATTGAGCGGAAACGGCGCGTTGTTGCGAAAAATCCGGATACCCAGCGCCGGCACGTTGGCCTGCACCGCCGCACCATCAAATGCCGTGGGCGTGCCGTTGACACTCAACTTCAGCTGCCAGGGCAGGGTGGCCGGGCCACAGGTGATGGTGTAAGGGACCGCCCTGCGGTACTTCACACCGTCTACGTGCTTGACCCCCACATCGCCAAAATCAACTTCAATTGTGTTGCCTGCATCGATGGTGCAAGGCGGGGGCTCATTCAACGTTCCGCTGAACGTCAGGTTGGCCGAAGCACCACCGCATAGGCCGATAGAGCACAAGGCGAGCAACGCTCGCTGCTGCCAGCATCTCATTGATCATTCCTCTTCATTGATAATCGACCACCAGAGTGGCGGTCGCATCAAATGCCCCTCCCGTCAATGTGCTGCCCGCACGCTTGACTGGAACCGCCTGCACCGTCGGAAAATTCGGGTAAGTGAAATTCACGGCAGTATTCAAGGGCCAGTCGCCACCGTTGACGAACAACTTTATCCCCAGGTCCGGTTTCCGCGTGCTCAGTACGCGATTGTCAAACCCGGCCGCCGTGCCCTTGAGCTCCAGTTTCAGCGCGTTGCTGAACGGGGAGTTACAGGTGACGGTATACGGCACATTTCGCCGGTAATTGACCCCATCCACCCGCGACGTCAGCAAGTCGTTGCCAAAAGGCACATCCAACGTAGTACCGCCGTTAATGACACAGGGCGGAGGCGCGATGATGACTGCGCGGATAGTCAGGCTGGTCTCTGCCTGCACACCTTGGCTGGCGGCCCACATGAGGCCACCCCCTATCAAAACGGTCCAAAGACCGGTTGTGTTCACTCTCATTGTGGCCTTACTCATAGTTGAGCCGGAAATCCACCACTGCCCGAAACGCTCCGCTGGATAAAGATGCGGAGGTGCGAGTGGCTTGAACATTCCAGGTCTGGGTATTGCTGCCCAGGGGCAAAAACAAGGGTTCGCCCCTGGAGCCCAGCTGTACATCGCGCCCCAAGGCGTCGGTCAGGCGCAGGCCCATTCCCGTGATGCCTTGCACCTTGACCAACCGGGGGTCATCAGCATCGGCGGGGGCGTAAAACGCCACTGACACCACGGGTTGAAAGGCACTCCACACCAAGTTCCCCGTGCGTTCACTGCGGATGCCACCGGCTTTGCGTTGGCAATCGGCAAAGCGCAGTTGAAAGGCGACCGGGCTGGCCTGATCACCAGGCCGTCGTAATTGGCTGGTGGAGATGGCCCCGAGATCGATCGTCTGGTGCATCGATGTCATCTCCAGAATGCAGGGGGTTTCATGCATGGACCCATTGATGTTCAGCAGACCGCTCATGCCTTCAACATCTTCATCCTCACCGTATGCCCTCCCAATAGAGACCAGCAGCAATGCACCCAAGAGCTTCGCGTTGTGCGACTTCATGACTTTCTCCGGCAGCCAGCGTTATTCATTGGGCGTTGCTGCTTGCGCGTTGACTTTGCACGTGTTGCCAACACAGGTGAAAGCCATCAGTGGGCGACCGCCGTAATCGTTCACATACGCCAAATGCGGCGTGGTACCGAGCGCCTTGGCCGTTGGCCCCAAGGTCAGCGCAGCTTTTGGGGGAATCATCAGCGGTTCAAAGCCGGCTACGGTTTTGCCGTCCTTGGTGGTGCGCGCATCCACCAGCGTCACGTAGTAAGGCGTCGGGTTGTTCACTTGATAACGTTCACCCTCACGGATCAGCGTGAGCTTTTCCTGCCAGGGGTTGGAGAGGTCTTGCTGACTGGGCGCAATAGCTTTCGGTCGGTAGAACAATTTGATCCGCGTCTGCAGCGCAATCTGCAGGGTGTTGGGTTTATCGCTGCGCGGCGGAATCTCTCTCAAGTTGAAGTAGTAGACCGTCTCTCGATCCTGCGGTAGCGACTTGGCCGCTGGTAATGCCTGTACTTTCAACTGGCTTTGTTTTCCAGGTTCCAGGCGTTGAACCGGCGGTAGCACGATCAAGGGCGACGTGATTTTTTTGCCTTCCTCATCCTCAATCCAGCCTTGAGCCAAATACGGTAGCTGGGTGTTGTTGTTGGTGATATTTACGCTGGTAGCTTCTTTGCCACCATCGAAAATCACTCGGGTACGGTCCAGGCCGACGGCGGCGTTGACGTTCTGACTCAAGGCCAGGACCAACAGCGTGAAGGCCTGGGCTGCGAGGGGGGTATTGAGCCTCATGAGGATGTTTTCTCCGTATCGGTGCGCTGGCCGGTCAAGGTGGCGGGCTCAGGCGATGAGGGGTCGGTGGCTACCATCCGGCAGCCCAGTTGCAAGGCATCGGTCAAGCCATCAGCAGGCAGGACGTTGGGCAAGGTCAGGATGCAACGTTCGGTGCCACCCCAACTGACGATCATTTGTTGGCCGGCCTGGATGCCGCTCAGGTAGACATTGCCGCCGTCATTCACAATGCCGGTGTCCTGCTGTTTCACGTTTTTCACCGTTGCGCCGAAGGGCGGTGAACTGCCATCCGGAAGGCGCAGAACGGCCATGGCTTTTTCGCCGGCAATCACGGACAGGGACCGATAACCGATAGCACCTTCGGTGAGCGTCAGCTGCGTGACGGATTGGGTGGCTTCGATATTGCTCGGCAAGTTTTCCAGGTCGACACTGGCCGCTGTGCGCAGATAGCTGCCGACATCGGCAATCACCGCTTTACCGAACACATTGCTGCGGGTCGGTGCGCCGTAACCGCGCACGGGCACATCGGCGACTCCACCCGTGTCAACCATCAGGCGGGTTCCGCCGGTACTGTTGGTGCGATGCAGTGCTGCGCCATGGCGCGTGAGCGTGCCACCACCGCGAGCCGACACACTGAGCGTCGAGTAACCGCCTTCCTGCCGGCTGGCGGCAAGGTCGATGTCAGCCTGGTCGCCGGTATGATTCAAGTAACCACTGGCGGCCTTGTCGCTGGCACTGAGCTGGTAACTGTTGCGCTCATCGAGGCGATCCGTGTAGCGCGTGCCAAAGCCGTTCTTGCCTGCGGTTCTATTGGCGTCCATCGACAATGTGCCGGTGTGCCCAAACGGCAGGCTGACCGTCAGCGATACGCCGTTATCCCGATAGTTGTAATCCAGCGTGCGATATACGTTCAGGGATGCGTTCATGTTTTTGACGGTTCCGATATTGAAGTAGCGCGACGCCGACAAGTTCCAACGCTGCGTGGCGGGCCGGCCCCAATACGTTTGTTTGTTGTAGCTGGCGTACACGGTGGCCCCTAAATCGCGAAACTGTTTATTGATGGTCGCGGTATACAGCGCCTTGCTATCACCGATAGGTCTCCAGCCCCTCAAGAGATCACCGCTGGCGTCACGCTCGGCAAGTTCGCCATTCAGGCCGTAATGACGGGCGTCCAAGTATTCACTCATACTCAGGTAGTTCTTCTCGGAGAACCGGTAACCGGCAAAAGTGATTTGGCTGTCGTACTCTTCGAAGTGCTTGGAGTATTGAAGTCGGTACGATTTACCCGAGAGCGTTTCACTCCACACCTCAGCACGCGATTGCGTGACGTCCAGCGAGAGCGCGCCGAAGGCCAGCAAGTCACGGCCTACCCCGACAGACAATGCGCGGTAGTTGTTATCCGCGATGCCGCCGCCATACAGCGACCAGCCGTTGTTGATCCCCCAGGAAAACTCCCCCGTCCCAAAAAAGTCGCCATCGGCGCCATATTGGAGATTGGAAGGCCGCCCCGTCGCCACTTTGTAACGAACGTGCCCAGGACGCGTCAGGTAGGGCACGCCAGCCGTATCGAACTGGTAGCTATGTACCGAACCATCCTGCTCTTCCACCCTTACATCCAGTCTGCCAGTGACCGCGTCATTGAGGTCTTGAATGCGAAATGGGCCCGCTGCGACCAGCGTTTCATAGAGCACGCGCCCCTGCTGACTGATGATGACCTTGGCGTTGGTTTTGGCCACACCAACCACTTCCGGGGCATAGCCACGCAAGTTGGGCGGCAATTGGCTTTCGTCCGAATTGAGCGCGGCCCCGGTGAAACGGAAGCTGTCAAACAAGTCCGAATAAAGATAGTTTTCGCCCACTACCAGCCGTGCTTGCAGTTGTGGGATGGCGCGGTAAGCGTAGTAACGGCTCCACTCCAACCGGTGTCGACGCCCGGGCGAGTCTTCGCGATCCTGGTCGACACGGCCCTGCCAGTCAGCCCTCAACCGCCAGGCCCCGGCATTGGCCCCGATCGTACCGTTACCACTGATGTTGCTGCGCGCCCGCTCACTGCACTGCTGACCGGTTTGTGCCGTCATGTTGTAGTCAATCAGCAGTCCTGACACCCCTTCGTCCCAGCGTGAGGTCGGGTCCCAATTGGTCGCGTTGTATTCAAGGTAAGCATGAGGCAGGTTGATGTTCAGCGTGGAAGTGGCCAAGTCACCCCTGACTTCCATCCCTGGCAGGCTCTGGATGTCCAGGCATTCTCCATCTTTCCACCACGTCAGTTTGGCGGTGCCGGAAGCCTTCAAACCCAACTGCGATACAAGGCCTTGCGATAAACAAGCCAGGCTTCCTTTAGGGTCGTTATCGGGAGGGTAAAAGGCCACTGAGTATTCAGATGTCGGCTGGTTGTTTATTTGTATCACCATTGAATAAGTGCCCGGCAGAATAAAGCCACTGCGTGCAAAACGGGACAAGTCAATGTTGGAGCGATCACTGAGATCAAGGACATCAGTGTTGAACTCGATATCTGCGGCACCCAGTGCAGTTCCCGCCACCGATATTAAACCGCCAAAGAGTAAACTTGGGCGTAATGCATTTATGATCTTCGACGCATTCAACATGAAAGCAATCCATCAATGTTCAAAAGTATTCCAACTTGAACCGCACCGCAGCAGTGTGGACGCCAGGCAATACCTGCAGCCCGTTGCCGACCAGGCGAAGCGTGTAGTTCAGCGTCATGTCGCCTTCATTCAACGGATGTGGAGGCATCCGCTCGCCTGGCACGCTCTCTTGACCCAAGGAATCCCAAATATGCAAGGCCACCCCTTGGGATAAGCCTGACGTGGCGAACGAGCGACCGTCTCTGTCGCGATCTCCGTCAAACGTCACGCGCATATGCTCCCAGTCGGGCAACGTTGCGCCAGGGCGATTTGGATCAGGGCGAGTCAGTGAACAGTTGACCAAGCGCAGTTGGAAGGGGTGTGGCGCGCCCAGCGAGTTTCTCAAGAGTCGGCCGATGGGCTCTGCAGGCATATCAATCGTTTGATCGATACTGGACAATTCCAGCCCGCAGGCAGAATCAACAATGTTTCCACCCAATGTGACGACCCCATCGCCTTGACCTTGTGCAAAGACCACAGGGCGGATGAACATCAGCAGTGAAGTGGCAATAGCGAGGTGTATGAATGTGTTCACCGTTATCTCCCGCCAAGTTCCCCCGCCACATTCAAGTGGCGGGGGAAACACTTACTGGTAAGCCAGGGTGAAATTGGTGACTGCGGTGAAATCACCAGGGACGATGGCGCCCGTAGCCGCACCTTGTACATAGGCACCGAATTGCAGTGTGTTATCACCCGCGACAATGGCTTGCGGGGTAGTTGGCACACCCAGTTCAATAACGCTGCTACCATGTGTCATCATGATGCCGATGTTACCCGCCCCCCCGACAATACCAATCGCCCCCGGTACTACAGTTGATGGCGCAGCCGTGAAAGTCGTGGTTACGGTTTTGTCGGTAAGGCCAGTCATATCGCAGCCTTCAAGTTCGATGAGCACAGGACGGGCATTGGATTTTCCACCATTTTGCAATTGGTGCTTGGCAATGGCGCCCAAGTTGACGGATTGATCTACGGACTCAGGCTTGATGGAGCAGGCACCAGAGTGAACAGAGCCGTAAAACGTAACGGTTCCATCCGCCGCTTGAGCAGTGGCGATCGAACCCGCGAGCAGACTGATCGCCAACAGCGTAGTTTTCATTTCAATTTTCATTTGCAAAGACCCATCGATTAGTAAGTGTCATGAATAAATCCTTTCGCAGTTGCGGGCAGGACCTTCCAGGCTTGAAACAATGGTCAGTACCATTGCCAAGCGGGTGTTGCGGCTTCGGTGCATCCCTCGACGTCAGTATGAACAGTTGTTTTTTCAACTAATTGCATTGCCAGTTCTGGGTTTGTTCAAAGCACGGCAATTATTGGAGCTAGACTTGAAAAAGTAAGTCGCCTGATTCGTCTAGTTACGTGGTCTGAGCGTGTCGAAATGTGTAAGAGGGTTATGGCTATTTGCCAAAACTTAAAATGCATCTGTAGGATTTTTACTACATTGCACTGAGTGAGGGTGTTTTGTGTTTTGCTTTGGCTGTAAGAATGGGATTACGGACTTGCGAAAGCAATAATGGCTCATGCAGTTTTATCTAACTAATGCTGGGCTGTGGGTGATAAAAGTCTTGAGCTGCGAAAAATCAATGCGCACAAAAAAGCCCCGCTCGGCGGGGCTTCTTTGTGCAGGGCCTTGAAGCTTACTTGCCCTTCGGTCGCTTGCTGGACGCATGGCCGGCTTCATCCACAAACACTTCGGCTACCGCAATCGCTTGGCTTTCGGTGGCAAATGCGCCCGCGACGCTGTCGCCATGAAAGTTGATCAAGTGCCAGCCATCTGCACGCTGGGTGATCAGGTAGCCGTTTACGCCTTTTGGTTCTGACATCTATCAATCTCGGGGGTGTGGTTCAAGGGGCTAATGATAGCGCCAAATGTCGCGGGGCCGCGCATGTTATTGCCGCTCAGTGCCCAAGGGGCAAAAACGTGCTAAACAGGATGCAGGCCCTGGAAATACTGGGGCGCCAGCGGTTTTTTCAGCGCTGGTGAGGAGGCTCTTCGTAAGATAAGTGGAACTTACGTCGGGATTTTTTCTCTATGATGACATCGCAACGCCAGCAGGACCCATTGTAAGGTGACTGCGGCCTGATTAGACTGCGCCGAATTCCGTACGCACAGCCCTTTGTAAGGACTTATATGATCAAGAAATGCTTGTTCCCAGCAGCCGGTTACGGCACTCGCTTCCTGCCAGCGACCAAAGCCATGCCTAAAGAGATGCTGCCGGTGGTGAACAAGCCACTGATTCAGTACGGCGTCGAAGAGGCACTGGATGCCGGCCTGAACGAAATCTCCATCGTGACCGGTCGCGGTAAACGCGCACTGGAAGACCACTTCGACATCAGCTACGAGCTGGAAAACCAGATCAAGGGCACCGACAAGGAAAAATACCTGGTTGGCATCCGCAAGCTGCTCGACGAGTGCTCGTTCTCCTACACCCGCCAGACCCAGATGAAAGGCCTTGGCCACGCGATCCTGACCGGCCGCCCGCTGATCGGTGACGAGCCGTTCGCCGTGGTACTGGCGGACGACCTGTGCGTCAATCTGGAAGGTGACGGCGTGCTGACCCAGATGGTCAAGCTGTACCAGAAATACCGTTGCACCATCGTTGCCGTTCAAGAGGTTGATCCTCAAGAAACCAACAAGTACGGCGTAATCGCCGGCGACGACATTGGTGATGGCCTGATCCGCGTACGTGACATGGTTGAAAAACCGGCGCCGGAAGATGCCCCGTCGAATCTGGCGATCATCGGTCGTTACATCCTGACTCCGGATATCTTCAAGCTGATCGAAGAAACCGAGCCAGGCAAGGGCGGCGAAATCCAGATCACCGACGCCTTGCTCAAGCAAGCCAAAGACGGTTGCGTGATTGCCTACAAGTTCAAAGGCCGTCGTTTCGACTGCGGTGGTGCTGAAGGCTACATCGAAGCAACCAACTTCTGCTACGAGCACTTCTACAAGACTGGCAAGGCATACTGATTCACGGTTGCCATACCGGTTTTAAGCGAAAGCCACCTTCGGGTGGCTTTTTCGTTTTTCAGTACCCTGTAAGTCGGTATGCTGATGTCCTGCCGAGGAGAGTGAAATGGCCTACGATTTTGACTTGTATGTAATTGGCGCCGGTTCCGGCGGTGTTCGCGCAGCGCGTTTTGCTGCAGGGTTTGGTGCCAAGGTGGCCGTTGCCGAAAGCCGCTACCTGGGTGGCACCTGCGTAAACGTGGGCTGCGTGCCGAAAAAGCTCTTGGTGTACGGCGCGCACTTTGCCGAAGACTTCGAGCAAGCCAGCGGCTTTGGCTGGTCGCTGGGGGAGGCGAACTTTGATTGGGCGACCCTGATCGCCAACAAGGACCGTGAGATCAATCGCCTCAACGGTATCTATCGCAACCTGCTGGTCAACAGTGGTGTGACCCTGCACGAAGGGCACGCGCGTATGACCGGCCCGCACGAGGTCGAGATCAATGGCGAGCGCTTCAGCGCCAAACATATCCTCATCGCCACGGGCGGCTGGCCGCAGATCCCGGAGATTCCGGGGCGCGAGCATGCGATCGGTTCCAACGAGGCGTTTTTCCTCAAGGCGCTGCCCAAGCGCGTGCTGGTGGTAGGCGGTGGCTACATTGCCGTTGAGTTCGCGGGGATTTTCCATGGCCTGGGTGCGAAAACGTCGCTGCTGTATCGCGGCGACCTGTTCCTGCGCGGCTTCGATGGCGCGGTGCGCACCCATCTCAAGGAAGAGCTGACCAAGCGCGGTCTGGATTTGCAGTTCAATGCCGATATCGAACGCATCGACAAGCAAGCCGACGGCAGCCTGAAAGCAACCTTGAAAGACGGTCGCGTGCTGGAGGCGGATTGCGTGTTCTACGCCACTGGCCGGCGCCCGATGCTGGATAACCTGGGCTTGGAAAACACCGGGGTCAAACTCGACAAGCGTGGTTTTGTCGAAGTGGACGACCTGTACCAGACGGCCGAACCGTCGATCCTCGCCATTGGTGATGTGATCGGTCGCGTACAGCTGACGCCGGTTGCCCTGGCCGAAGGCATGGCGGTGGCGCGTCGCTTGTTCAAGCCTGAGCAATATCGCCCGGTGGACTACGCGATGATTCCGACGGCGGTGTTCAGTCTGCCGAACATCGGCACCGTGGGGCTGACGGAAGAAGAGGCGAAGGAGAAAGGGCACAACGTGCAGGTCTTCGAAAGCCGCTTCCGCCCAATGAAGCTGACCCTGACCGAGTGCCAGGAAAAAACCCTGATGAAGCTGGTAGTCGATGCCGACACCGACAAGGTGCTGGGTTGCCACATGGTCGGCCCGGATGCCGGCGAAATCGTCCAGGGTCTGGCGATTGCGCTCAAGGCGGGCGCGACCAAGCGGCATTTCGATGAAACCATCGGCGTGCATCCTACGGCGGCGGAAGAATTCGTCACCATGCGCACGCCTGTAGCGGGCTGATCAGGCGTCTGGCGTTGCCTCTGGTGCCGTTGCAACGACGGCGGCCAGGCGCAACGCCTCGATGCTGGCCTGGGCCTTGATCAGGTCCAGCTCCAGCGTCTTGTTCACCTGCTGATGTTCGGCCAGCGCCTCCTGGCGCGACTGGCACTCCAGCACGGCCACACGCAAACGCTCCTGAAGCAGGCTGCGTTCGCCCTCTATCTGGTTCACCTGTTCGTTCAACTTGAGCTGCTGGGCCTGGTCCTTGCGGGCCTGCTCCTGCGCGGTCGCCAACTCCTTGGTGGTGACCCGGTGCTCGATCAACAGCCGCTCGTTATCGCGGTGCAGCTGGGTGATTTCATCCTGGCGCACCATGGCGCTCTGCTGGGCCTGGCGTAGCTCCGCCTGCACCTGTTGCAGCTGGCCTTCATGGCGGCGCTGTTCTTGCTCGCGCTGCTCCTTGATGGCATTGCGGTAATGCTCCAGGGCGTCGCGGGCGTGCAGGTGTTTGTCTTCCAGCGAGCGGATCTGTTCGTCCTTGTCATTGATGCGCAGTTCGTAATCGCTACACGCCTGACTGAGGCCGGCGTTGCGGGTTTGCTCGGTCTGCAGGCTGGTGCTGGTGGTTAGCAGGGCGGCGCTTTCTTCGGCCAGGGCGGCGGCCTGGATATCAAATTGCTGCTTGAGCTGGCCGTGGGCAGTTTCCAGGGTTTCTGCCTGGGCGAGCAGGGCGGTTTTCTGTTGCTCGAATTGCGCCTGGGCCAGGTCGATGGGCTCTTGGGCTTTCTCTTTCAAGCGTTGTGCCAGTCGCGCTACCAGCTCGCCCAGCTCATCGTCGAGCGGCGCCTGGGTGATGGTGAGGCGCGATTCGCTATCGTCCAACTCCTTCAAATAGCGGTGAATCGTAGTCTTTGAGCCGGTATTGCCCATTTCGATGCGTACGGCATCGATGCTCGGGTTCTCGCCGCGGGCGAGGATCGCCAGACGTGCCGTTTGAACGACTGCTTTGTTTATGCCGCCACGCGCCATGAGGTCTCCGTCGATTTAGTACTGTGGTACGTAGTATGTAGATACGTACTATATCACGAATATAAACTCGTTAAAATTCATGATCTAACAGATGGGATATTGGCGTATTATCCCGTGTCATACGCATTTTGACCGCGTATACGCCCGTCAGCAGTACGAATAGGCCTCCCATGAGCGATCTGGACCGTTATCTCAATGCCGCCACCCGCGACAACACGCGGCGCAGCTATCGCGCGGCCATCGAACACTTCGAAGTGAGTTGGGGCGGCTTCCTGCCGGCCACCAGCGACAGCGTCGCGCGTTACCTGGTGGCCCATGCGGGCGTGCTGGCCGTCAACACCTTGAAGCTGCGGCTCTCGGCGCTGGCGCAGTGGCACACCAGCCAAGGCTTTCCCGACCCGACGAAAGCGCCAGTGGTGCGCAAGGTGCTCAAAGGGATACGGGCCGTGCACCCGGCACAGGAGAAGCAGGCCGAGCCATTGCAACTCAAGCATCTGGAGCAAGTGGTGGCTTCGCTGGCGACGGAGGCGCAAGAGGCCGCCCAAGCCCATGACCAACCGCGCTTGCTGCGTGCAAAGCGCGACACTGCGTTGATCTTGCTGGGCTTCTGGCGCGGCTTTCGCAGCGATGAGTTGTGCCGCCTGCAGATCGAGCATGTGCAAGCCACGCCCGGCGCCGGCATCAGCCTGTATCTGCCGCGCAGCAAAAGCGACCGCGACAATCTCGGCAAGACCTACCAGACCCCGGCGCTACTGCGCCTGTGTCCGGTGCAGGCCTACAGCGAATGGCTCAGCGCCTCGGCGTTGGTGCGCGGCCCGGTGTTTCGTGGGATTGATCGCTGGGGCAACTTGGGGGAGGAGGGGCTGCACCCCAACAGCGTGATCCCGCTGTTGCGCCAGGCGCTGGAGCGCGCAGGTATCGCCGCCGACCTTTACACCAGCCACTCGCTGCGCCGGGGCTTTGCGACCTGGGCCCACCGCAGCGGCTGGGATCTCAAGTCGTTGATGAGTTACGTCGGCTGGAGCGACATGAAATCGGCCATGCGCTATGTTGAAGCGACGCCCTTTCTCGGCATGACCTTGGCGACGCAACCGCTGCTTTAAGATTTCTTCTATTAATACAGTTACCTGATAGGGAAAACCAATCGCGAGCATCAGGTTTGCCAATGAGCCATCGGCGTAGAGAGTGGGTAGGATTCACCCCATCAACTTGTTAAGCCCTTCTACAAAACCTGACGGAGAATCAACGATGCCTATCATCAACAGCCAAGTAAAACCGTTCAAAGCTACCGCCTACAAAAACGGCAACTTCGTAGATGTGTCTGACGCTGACCTGAAAGGCAAGTGGTCCGTGGTGTTCTTCTACCCAGCCGACTTCACCTTCGTTTGCCCAACCGAGCTGGAAGACCTGGCCGACAACTACGCCGAATTCCAGAAACTGGGCGTCGAGATCTACAGCGTTTCCACCGACACCCACTTTGCCCACGCAGCCTGGCACAACACTTCGCCAGCCATCGGCAAGATCCAGTACACCATGATCGGCGACCCGACCCTGACCATCTCCCGCAACTTCGACGTACTGATCGAAGAAGCTGGCCTGGCAGATCGCGGTACGTTCGTGATCAACCCAGAAGGTCAGATCAAGATCGTTGAACTGAACGACGGCGGTGTTGGCCGTGACGCTTCCGAGCTGCTGCGCAAAATCAAAGCCGCTCAGTACGTTGCTGCCCACCCAGGCGAAGTGTGCCCAGCCAAGTGGAAAGAAGGCGAGGCTACCTTGGCTCCGTCCCTGGACCTGGTTGGCAAGATCTAAGTCTGTGAAGCACCTCAGGGCGGAATACACCGCACCTTAAGTAAGCTGCATCCGCCCTCAAAAACGCCCGGGCGATATTCGCTCGGGCGTTTTTTTACCCAGAATTAAAGGAATCGCCCGTATGTTGGACGCCAATCTTAAAGCTCAGTTGAAGTCATACCTGGAACGGGTCACCCAGCCGATCGAGATCGTCGCCTCCCTCGACGACGGTGCGAAATCCCAGGAAATGCTTGCCCTTTTGCAGGACGTTGTCAGCCTCACCACGCTGATTACCCTGAAAACCGATGGCAACGATGCGCGCAAGCCATCGTTCTCCATCAACCGCCCGGGTGCCGAGATCAGCCTGCGTTTTGCCGGCATCCCGATGGGCCATGAATTCACTTCGCTGGTGTTGGCCCTGCTGCAAGTCGGTGGCCACCCGTCGAAGGCCAGTGTCGAAGTGATTGAACAGATCCGCGCCCTCAAAGGCGAGTTCAGCTTCGAGACGTACTTTTCGCTGTCCTGCCAGAACTGCCCGGACGTGGTCCAGGCACTGAACCTGATGGCCGTGCTCAACCCTAACATCCGCCACGTCGCCATCGACGGCGCGCTGTTCCAGGCAGAAGTGGATGAGCGCCAGGTCATGGCGGTACCCAGCGTCTACCTCAACGGTGTGAACTTCGGCCAAGGCCGCATGGGCCTGGAAGAAATCCTCGCCAAGCTCGACACCAGCGGCATCGAAAAAGCCGCCGAGAAAATCAGCGCCAAAGACGCGTTTGATGTGCTCGTCATCGGTGGTGGCCCAGCCGGTTCGGCTGCTGCTATCTACGCAGCACGTAAAGGCATCCGTACCGGTGTCGCCGCCGAGCGTTTTGGTGGGCAAGTGCTGGACACCATGTCCATCGAGAACTTTATCTCGGTGCAGGAAACCGAAGGGCCGAAACTGGCCAGCGCCCTTGAGGCCCATGTGCGTCAGTACGACGTGGACATCATGAACCTGCAGCGCGCCAGTGCTCTGGTGCCGGCGAAGAACCCGGGTGAGTTGCACGAAATCCGCTTCGAAAGCGGTGCGACCCTCAAATCCAAGACCGCGATCCTGGCCACCGGTGCGCGCTGGCGTGAAATGGGCGTGCCGGGCGAGCAGGAATACAAGGCCAAGGGCGTGTGCTTCTGCCCGCACTGCGACGGTCCGTTGTTCAAAGGTAAGCGCGTGGCGGTGATCGGCGGCGGTAACTCCGGCGTTGAAGCAGCCATCGACCTGGCCGGCATTGTCAGCCACGTGACCTTGCTGGAGTTTGACAGCAAGCTGCGTGCGGATGCGGTGTTGCAGCGCAAGCTGTTCAGCCTGCCGAACGTCGACGTGATTACCAGCGCGCTGACCAGCGAAGTCAAAGGTGATGGTCAGAAAGTCACTGGCCTGGCGTACAAGGATCGCGACAGCGGTGAGTTCAAGACGGTCGATCTGGAAGGCATCTTCGTGCAGATCGGTCTGTTGCCGAACACTGACTGGCTCAAAGGCACTGTCGAGCTGTCGCCTCGCGGCGAGATCATTGTCGATGCCCGTGGCGAGACTTCACTGCCAGGCGTGTTCGCCGCCGGTGACGTCACCACGGTGCCGTACAAGCAGATCGTGATTGCGGTGGGCGAGGGCGCCAAGGCTTCCCTCAGTGCTTTTGATCACTTGATCCGCACCTCGTAAGTTGCCTGGCTGAAATGAAAAACCCCATGAGTGATCATGGGGTTTTTTTATTGCGCGGGACTTTTACAGCGGTGCGGGCTGGATAATCTCGACCCAGTACGCATCCGGGTCCTTGATGAAGGCCAGGCTCTTCATGCGGCCATCGCTCAGGCGCTTCTGGAAATCACAGCCCAGGGCTTCGAAGCGCGCGCAGGCGGCGACGATGTCCGGCACGGAAATGCAGATATGGCCAAAACCACGCGGGTCGGTGTTGCCGTTGTGGTAGGCAAAGTCAGCGTCGTTTTCGGTACCGTGGTTGTGGGTCAACTCCAGGATGCCGGGGATCGACTTCATCCACTGCGTGCGCTCAGCCGCATCGGCCGGGATCTGGGCCTTGTCCACCAGCGCCAGGAAGTACAGGCTGAATTCGGCTTCCGGGAAATCGCGTTTCTCAACCAGGGAGAAACCCAGGACGCGGGTATAGAAGTCCAGCGATTTTGTGATGTCCTTGACCCGCAACATCGTGTGGTTGAACACGAAGTTCGACGTGGCGGTGTCCGGTTGGGCGGTGACGCCCGGGAAAGTGTTCAGTTCGTGCAGGCTCATGGGCCCTCCAGAAAAAATGGGGCAAAGCGGTCCCTTGGCTTGCGGCAAGCATCCGTGCAGCCGGGTCATGATACGCAAGGGCCGGCCAGTGCGCCAAATGAAAAAGGTCACGCCGGCCTTGCAGCCCATGGGGGGCGGGGCTCAAACTTTGGTGCTGGAACCCTGGGTGTTTTTCGCAATGATCGAATTTCGCAAACCGTTGTTGAGTGCCGTGTGTGTGCTGTTGGCTAGTCCGTGGGTGCTGGCGGCCGAGCCGGAAATTCATTGGCCCAGTGGCTGGCAGGTTGAAGAAGTGGTGCCGGACGGCGAGGCGCCGGCAACGCCCGCTGTCGTATCACGTCAACGCGCGATCAAGAACGATGAAAATGGCACGACCTTGATGGTCATGGAGTTGACCGCTACACCGATTGAAACCGGGCACAAAGTTAATCTTCCAGGCGTGTTGCTGGAAATGCGCAAATCCATCCAGAAAGAGTTTGCCCAAGGCGGTTATCAAAGTGTGTGTAGCAAAATGCACCCAACGACATTGAGCCGTCTTGATGCGCTGGAAACTACTTGCGTGATTACCGAAAACGGGCGGCATGTGCTTTCGCAAACATTGGTGGGCGCAGTTGATATCGAAAAAGCGTATGTTTTTTCTTATGCCGGGCAGGCGCAAGCCTACGAGACCAGCAAGGAGGAAGTCACTTCGGTGCGCGACAGCTTGAAACTTTGAAGGCGTTGCAGAGGGCGAATTTGAACAAAGTGAACTGTTAGTTAAGTTCGTTAACGAACCTGCAAAAAAAGCCCCGCGTGTGCGGGGCTCTTTGTTAGTGCGGTCTGATCAGCCGCGCAGCCAGGAATCTACAGTGGCAGCGCCGTACTGTTCTTTCCAGGCTTTAAGGCCGCGGTGGTTGCCGCCCTTGGTCTCGATCAACTCACCGGTGTGCGGGTTGTGGTAAACCTTGACCACGCGCGCGCGGCGCTGTTTAGGGGCGGCGGCAACAGCTGCACCGGCCTTGCCTGGGTTAGGGTCGAGGATGGAGATGATGTCACGCAGGCTTTTGCCGTAGCTTTTCATCAGCGCTTGAAGCTTTTCTTCAAATTCGATTTCTTTCTTCAGGCCAGCGTCATTCTTCAGGGTTTCCAGCTGGGCCAGCTGTTCTTGAAGGGCTTTTTCTGCTGCGCGAAATTCGGCGAGTCTGGACAAAATCTGTACTCCAATAATGTAGTTGGCTGATATCAACTGCAGGCAAAGCTATAAGCCAAAAGCTTTAAGGTGGCTCAAAAAAAGAGGCCTTTCTGCGTGTTTTGCACCGGCAGAAAAAATTGTAGTAGTTAATCCACCGGGAGTAAATAACGTCTTTGTCTAAATAAGATTATTTCATGATGTTAATCTGTGGCTATTCAATGGCGCGCCAGGGACGCGGTGAATTCATCGCAGGGTAACGGCCGGCCGAACAGATAGCCCTGCAGGAAATCTACGCCTTGTGCCGCCAGGTACTCGCATTGCTCGGCTGTTTCCACACCTTCTGCGACTATGCCCAGGTCGAGCTTGCCGGACAATTCTATGATGCTGTCGAGAATATGCCGCGAGAGTGCATCTACACCGATCATGGCGACAAAGCTTTGATCGATTTTCAAGTAATCAACATTGAAGTTGCGCAAGTAACCCAAGCTTGAATGGCCAGTGCCGAAGTCATCAATAGCGATCAGCACCCCTAATTGGTGCAGGGCATCGAACAACTGGCGGGTGATATCGGTCGGCGTGATCAATTCGCGTTCGGTCAACTCCAGCACCAACGTGACTTGGCCAGGCGCGAAGGCGGCGAGAAACTCACGGCAATCTTGCACCAGGTCCAAGTCCTGGCAATGGCGTGCGGTGATGTTCACACCGATGTGGAACCCCGGACAAAAGCGCCCGGCATGGGGCGCCAGTTGCGCAGCGGTCTGGCGCAGCAACGAGCGGGTCATGGGGACGATCAGGCCGGAATGCTCGGCCAAAGGAATAAACAAGTCCGGGCGTACGAGGCCTTCCTTCGGATGTTGCCAGCGCATCAAGACTTCACAGCCCGCCCATTCGCGGGTATCGCCACGCACCACCGGTTGGAAATAGGGAATGAACTCGTTTGCGGCCAATGCCCGTTGCAGTTCATGGGTCGGCGCCGAAGAACGCTTTTGCAGCCAATGCGCGAGGAGGCCGGCCAGTATGCCGAAGAACACCAGCAGGCTGAAGAAACCCGGGTAGCGAGCCTCCATGTAACGCCACACTTCGCCTGCCGGCATACCGGCTTCCACGCTGTAGTCATAGCGCGTCGACGCCAAGTGCTGATGGGCCACGGCAAACTGCGGCACAGCGGTGTCGCGCACCTTGCCATCAGCCCCCAGCCAGTGCGGGCCGACTTGCAAGACCAACTGCGCGTAGCGGCTGATCAGGCGCAGAGCGTTAGTCAGGTGGTAGCCATCAATCGAGGCAAACGCCGCTTGATCACCCTCTACCAGCCGGTAAACCAGCAATGCGGTATCGGGCGTGACCGGGTTGCCATTCATCAGCCACAGGCGGCCGTCCACGTAGTCTTCCGGGTTGACCTTCGACGCGTAGGTATCCCCAAACAGCGAGCTGCAATAGATGTTCTTCTGCCAGGACAAGGTCGTTGCGCGCACAAATGGCCGGCGCGTAACCTGCTCGCGCAGCGCCAGTTGTGCCGCACTGTCACACGGCTGGCCCGCTAGCGGCAGCAGGGCCTGGGCAGCAAGAGCGGTGTTGTCGAGCATCAGGTCGAATTGGCGCACGGCTTCATGGGCGGTTTGCGCGGTGCTTTGTTGAAGGCTGCGTTCGGCCTGCCAGTACAGGATCACCACGCCGAGGGCGATCGGCAACACGGCGCTGAGGGATGTGATCAGGTAGCGACTGGCGCGGTTTCGCGGGCTGTTGAGAGTCAGGGGCATTGGGGGCACGGCCTGTTGCAGTATGAAAAAAACGCCGGAGGGCACATCAGCTTGATTCGATGATAGTTGGCCGGGCCAGAATTAGCTTGCCCTACCTAGCCGTTCGGTCAGTAGGAGTATGAACCCCTTGTGCCAATTGGATAAACGCCAGGGTCGCAGGTGATGACTGACGTCGGTCCAATACCGCCAGCCCGATGGGGCTGGCGATTGCTGGGGCGAGAGGGCGGGCCACGTAGCGTGGGTCCGCCACTTGAGGCAATGAACCCTCAGCCACCAGGCTCACACCGTCGCCTCGGCTCACCGCTTCAAGCGTACTTAACAACTGAGCACAGCGAAAACGCACTTTCGGCACCAGCCGTGCCCTGTTGAACAGCCCAACCACCAGTTCCGCCGAGCCGGCCTCGGTCAGGATAAATGGGTCGTCGCACAAGGCCTCCAACGCGATGGCCGGGCGAGACGCCAGCGGATGGTCGGCAGGCAGCAGCGCCACCAACTGATCCTCGAACAACGTAAACGTGTCGAAACGCTCCTGTTCCATTACCACAAACCCAACGTCGATGCGCCGCTCGTCCAGCCACTGCATTACTTGGCGATCCGGGCCTTCATCGATATGCACCTCGATCCCTGGATACGCCAGGCGAAAGCGCGCCAGGATAGGCGGCAGCAACCGATTGGAGGACGTGGGCCCAAACGAGCCGATGCGCAGCGTGCCGCGTTTCATCCCGCGGGCATCGGCAGCCTCTTGTTGCAGGGTGTTGGCCAGGCCGAGTATGGCCCGGGCGCGCAGCAGCAGTTGCTGGCCGATGTCACTGAGTTCGACCTGGGATTGGTGACGGCGGAACACTTCCACCCCCCATTCCTGTTCCAGCGCCTTGATGGCGTGGGACACCGCCGATTGGCCGATGCCCAGG
The DNA here is from genome assembly GCF_017316265.1 of Pseudomonas sp. Marseille-Q1929. Classification (NCBI taxonomy): domain Bacteria; kingdom Pseudomonadati; phylum Pseudomonadota; class Gammaproteobacteria; order Pseudomonadales; family Pseudomonadaceae; genus Pseudomonas; species Pseudomonas sp. Marseille-Q1929. The sequence goes on along the minus strand of NZ_JAFLWU010000028.1, from coordinate 37,866 downwards.
CGGTGGGCCGCACTGGTAAAACCTTGCAGCTCGGCCACCAGGGAGAAAATTTCAAGTTGGGTCAGGGTCATGAACAATCACTCATTTTACGATGATCGAGTATTAGTCGAAGAATACGCCAGTCCTTCCACCACCCGAGCATTTATTGATGAAGTTGTCCGCAGACCACCGCACTTACTGGAAACTCGCGGCCGTGACGATGATCTGGGGCGGCACTTTTGTCGCCGGTCGTTACCTGGCCGCGAGTGTCGATCCGCTGTTGGCGGCCAGCCTGCGCTTTGTCGCGGCGAGCCTGGCGTTGTTGTTGTTCATGCTTTTTGCGCGCATCCCTCTGGCGTGCCCGGGCCCGGCGCAACTGTTGCGGCTGGCGTGGTTGGGCTTCTGCGGGATTTATGTCTACAACCTGTGTTTTTTCTATGGCTTGCAGTCCATCAATGCGTCGCGGGCGTCGCTGATCGTCGCGTTGAACCCGGCCGTGATCGGGCTGGCGTCGTGGCTGTTGTTCAAGGAGCGTTTCAGCCGGGCCAAAGGGTGGGGCATTGCCCTGTGCCTGGGCGGCGCTGCGACCGTGATCGTCAGTCGAAACCCCCAGTTGCTGCAAGGTGGTGCGCATGCCTGGCGGGGTGACCTGTTGATTTTCGGCTGTGTGGTGGGGTGGGGCGTGTACTCGCTGTGTTCTCGGGGGTTGAACCACAGCCTGGGGCCGTTGCAGACGGTGACATGGTCGATTCTGTTGGGCACGGCGATGCTGGTGATCACCACGCTTGCCACGGGGCGCATGACGGTAGCAGGGCTCAGCGCACTTCATTCGCCCCAGGTGTTCAGCCTGCTGTACCTCGGAGTGCTGGGCTCGGCCCTGGCGTATATCGGTTATTACGATGGACTGCGTCGCATCGGCGCCACCCGCGCCGGCGTGTTCATCGCACTCAACCCGCTGACAGCAGTGGTGTGCGGCGCGTTGTTGCTGGGCGAGCCGTTGACCTGGCCGATGCTCGGCGGCGGCGCGGTGATCCTGTTCGGTATCTACCTGTGCAATAAACCCCTTGCACAGGCCAGGCCGATGGGGATTTGATAAGAGTACGGACAAATACGGTTACGCTGTGTAGAATCGATTTACGCATACAAGAATATGGACTTGCGCTCACGCAAGCCTCGGCCGTCAGAGACTGATGCAACCATGAAGCTACTGGGCTCCCCCCTCATCTTTGGTGACTTCCTCGCCCGCACTGTGCGAGGCCTTTCCTGTGCGCCGCCATCCGACCTCATCCTTGCTCGCAATTAACCCTGTGTTTATGACAAGAATGATGAGGTGCCACCATGGCAGATCTATACGAAAACCCAATGGGCCTGATGGGCTTTGAATTCATCGAGTTCGCCTCGCCGACGCCGGGCACCCTGGAGCCGATCTTCGAGATCATGGGCTTCACCAAGGTTGCAACCCACCGCTCCAAGAACGTCCACCTGTTCCGCCAGGGCGAGATCAACCTGATCCTCAACAACGAACCCAACAGCATCGCCTCCTACTTTGCCGCTGAACACGGCCCGTCGGTGTGTGGCATGGCGTTCCGCGTCAAGGACTCGCAACAAGCCTACAACCGCGCGCTTGAGCTGGGCGCCCAGCCGATCCATATCGAAACCGGGCCGATGGAACTGAACCTGCCGGCCATCAAGGGCATCGGCGGCGCGCCGCTGTACCTGATCGACCGTTTCGGCGAAGGCAGCTCGATCTATGACATCGACTTCGTGTTCATCGAAGGCGTGGACCGCAACCCGCAAGGCGCCGGCCTCAAGGTCATCGACCACCTGACCCATAACGTGTACCGCGGCCGCATGGCCTACTGGGCCAACTTCTACGAAAAACTGTTCAACTTCCGTGAAGCGCGCTACTTCGACATCAAGGGCGAATACACCGGCCTGACCTCCAAGGCCATGAGCGCCCCGGACGGCATGATCCGCATCCCGCTGAACGAAGAATCGTCCAAGGGCGCGGGCCAGATCGAAGAGTTCCTGATGCAGTTCAACGGGGAGGGCATCCAGCACGTGGCGTTCCTCACCGAAGACCTGGTCAAGACCTGGGACGCGCTGAAGAAGATCGGCATGCGCTTCATGACCGCGCCGCCAGACACCTACTACGAAATGCTCGAAGGCCGCCTGCCGAACCACGGCGAGCCGGTGGACCAGTTGCAGGCACGCGGCATCTTGCTGGACGGTTCGTCCATCGAAGGTGACAAGCGCCTGCTGTTGCAGATCTTCTCGGAAACCCTGATGGGGCCGGTATTCTTCGAATTCATCCAGCGCAAGGGCGACGATGGGTTTGGCGAGGGCAACTTCAAGGCGCTGTTCGAGTCCATCGAGCGTGACCAAGTGCGGCGTGGTGTTTTGACGGCTAACTAATCGTCACACAGTACGAAAAAAGCCCGGTAGAAGAGGCCTTCTACCGGGCTTTTTTTTTCATGCCAATAAATGGGCTAGACCGGGACTGCAATCGAAGTTCACAGAGAGGACTAGGTGCTAGGAAGTGTCCTGCACGATGACGTAAAGAAAGCCTACGGCTAGGCCTATTCTGACATGACGCTTGGCGCCAATGATCGTGACTGAATGTTTCGCGGCATTATCAAATCGCTACGAAACTCCGGCGATGAACTCTCTATAAGGGATAGGGGCGCCCCTTCCACATATACCAATCATGCCCGGCGCTGACGCGCCAATGCTTGAGCCCTTTCACCATCACTGCCGATCAGTCCCCATTGAATGCCAACAAGCGGCGGGCTCGACCCTGTCCGGTCAAATGTGTGAGTAAACAAATTGAAATACCTCGCCAATGAAAAATCTGGAACGCTTTTCGACGTTTTTTCCACAGTACATCAGACGCATCTTAAGGCGGTTTGCGTCGTTTTCACCCACTCATCAAACTCAATATCCTAGGAAGCGTAACCATGAAAAAACACACACTGGCTGCAGCGTTCATGACCATTTTCGGGCTCTGCGCCGGTTCGGCATCTGCCGCCGACGGCACCATCAGCATCACGGGTGCTATTACCGGGACCACCTGCACCATCAGCGGTGGCACCGGCGCCGCGCCGGGTTCGGGGGCCAACTTTCCAGTGGTTCTGAACACTGTTCAAACCACTTCGCTGGCTTCCGCCGGCCAGACCGCTGGGGCTAAGCAGTACTTCATTCACGTCGGCGGTGCGTCCTGCCCGGAAGGCACCCAGGTTGCAGTGCTCTATGAGGCCACCAGCCCGGCGATCAACCCGGCCACAGGCAACCTGAAAAACCTCGCATCCGCCACGCCGGCAACTAACGTCGAAGTGCAAATCGTCGATGGTGCGGTGAACACTCCAATGGACCTGCGTACCGGCAACACCGCGACAACCGCCACTGTTTCCGGTGGTGTCGCGTCCATGCCGTTCTACGCGCGCTACATCGCTACCGGCGGCGGCGCTGGCCAGGGCCTGGTCAGCACCAACGTGCAGTACACCGTTACCTTCCCTTGATCAAGTTGGGTTGACCTACATCCCACTTGCAGCATGAGCGCCCGCCCGACGATCTGTCGGCGGGTGCCTTCACTTGATCCAGGAAAGCGCAATGCTTAACTTCTCAACCTCTTTACATCATCACGTGTTGAAGGTCACTTTGGGGCTGGTCATGGCGCTGGTTTCTCAAGTGCTCAGCGCGGGGGTGGTCATCGATGGCTCACGACAGATCTACCCGGAGCACCGTCGCGAAATCACCGTTCGATTGACCAATGACGATCAAACCGCACCTCGCTTGGTCAAGGCCTGGCTGGACAACGGTGGCAGCGACCAGAGCCCGGAGACGAGCGATGTTCCCTTTAGTCTGTCCCCACCGGTATTCCGCCTGGACTCCGGCAAAAGCCAGGTCATGCGGCTGTCCTACACTCGGCAACCGCTGCCAGCGGACCGAGAGTCCGTGTTCTGGCTCAATGTCCTGGAGGTGCCTCCCTCGGCCAACGAATTTGATCCGGCGCTTGAAGAGGGCAATCGCAACCAGCTGCGCTTCGCGTTTCGCATTCGCACCAAAGTGTTTTTCCGTCCCGCAGGTCTGCCCGGAACGCCGGAAGGTGCTCATGAACAGCTGCGCTGGACGCTGGATCGCAACGCCAAAGAGCCTGCCTTGGTTGTGCACAACCCATCGGCCTATCACGTGACGTTCAACGACGTAGCACTGGCAATGGGTGCAGCCCCCGGCGCGAAAAAGTTTGCCGTCGATTCGGGCATGGTCGAACCACGCGCCACCTTGCGTTTGCCAGTGCGCCAGGCCCTACCTCGCGTGCCCGCTGATGCGCAGGTTGACTTTGCCTATATCAATGATTTTGGTGCGTTTTCTGCGCCGATACGCGCTGCACTCCAACGCTGATCCCCGACCCTCTGTACTCACCGAAGTAATGACCATGCATGATAACGTCCATGTCAGGCCCCATCGTCACGCCCCTGTTTTACCGTTCAAGCGACGTAAGTTGATGCTGGGCGGCCTTTTCAGCGCCGCGCTGATGTCGCCCGAGATTTCTTTTGCGTCCGCATCGAGTTTCGATCTGGATGCGTTCTCCCCGGCGCAAGGAGAAATGGTTGATACCACGCGTTTCAATGCCAGCAATGCTATGAGCCCTGGCACTTATCGCGTGGACATCATCGTCAATGGCCAGCCTGTAGGCCGTCGAGACTTGGACTTCAAGCTGCCCAACGAAGCCGCAAGCGCGCAACCCTGCCTGACCCAGGAGATGCTTGAGCAACTGGGCATCGCGATGGACAAGGTTGAGACCACGGGTTCGCAGGCGCTGCACGGCCAATATTGCGGCGATCTGGGGCAATGGGTTCCGCTGGCCAGCAGCAGTTTCGATGTTTCTACGCTTGAGTGGAGTGCAAGCGTGCCACAAGCCTATATGCAGCGCTCGCGCAGGGGTTATATCGACCCGGCCTATTGGGATGAAGGGATTACCGCCGGGCTGCTCAATTACAACTTCAGTACCTCGGCCGTGACCGAGGGCAAGGGGCAGGATCGTGCTTACCTGGGGCTCAATGCGGGGCTCAACCTGGGCGCTTGGCGCCTGCGGCACCAAGGCGCGCAAGCGTGGGACAACCCCAACGGCTTGCAGACCTACCAGAACACCGCCACCTATGTGCAGCGCAGCATCGCGCCCCTTGAGTCCCAATTGACCGTCGGCGACACGTTCAGCAACGGCCAGATCCTCGAGGGTGTGCGGGTACGGGGTGTGACCCTGGCAACAGACACACGCATGTTGCCACAATCACAGCAGGGCTATGCGCCGCAGGTGCGTGGCATAGCCGAAAGCAACGCAACCGTCACGATCAGCCAGAACGGCTACACGATTTATGAAACGACGGTGGCTCCCGGCCCGTTTGTCATCGACGACTTGAACGCCACAGGGCAGGGCGGCGACCTGACCGTGAGCGTGACCGAAGTTGACGGTCGTCGTAATACTTTCGTGGTGCCGTACTCAGTGGCGCCACAGCTGTTAAGGGAAGGGGCGACCCAGTACAGCGTGACCGCGGGGCGGGTGCAGCAAAGAGGTGTAGCGGACAATAAAGAACCGATTCTGCAGGGCACGTTGCAGCATGGCCTCAGCGATTATCTGACCGCATACGGCGGTAGCACGCTGGCCGAAGAATACACCCAGGGCAAATTGGGTGTGGCCATCGGCACGGCACTGGGGGCATTTTCCCTGGATGGCAGCCTATCGAGTACCGGCGTGCAAGATCAGGGGCAGCTGTCGGGGCGCAGTTTTGGCCTGGGCTACAACAAAACCCTGCACGCCACCGGCACTCACCTGGCCATGGGCGCTTATCGCTTCTCCACCGAAGGCTACTTGAGCCTGCCCGACGCACTCAACGTGCGTGACCTGGCGCGGCGCGGGCAGGACACCCTGGCCTACGCCCGGCAAAAGAGCCGGCTCGACCTGACGATCAACCAAAAACTCGGCGACGGGACATTGAGCCTGTATGCCAGCTCAGTGGATTACTGGCGCCAGCAACAGGGCCGGCAGACCTCGTTTACCGCCAGTTATGGCTCAACCTGGAACACCATCGGCTGGAACCTCTCGGCGCAACGTTCGCGGGTCCAGGACACCCAGCAACTCACCGGCCGGGAACAAAGCGATGAAGTGTTTTTTGGCCGAAATGGTCAGCTAGGAAAGGTCGACAACCGCTTCATGCTGACGTTGTCCATGCCACTGGGTAAGGAAAGCAACGCTCCGAGCGTCTACGCCTCACTGTCACGCGACACCGGTGACAACCGCGGCAGTCAGCAGCAAGTCGGCATCAATGGGTTGGTGGGCGATAACGCCGAGGGTAACTATGGCATCTCGGCCAGCCGGGCCATCAGTGGTGACAGCCGTTCCACCCAGGCAAATGCTTACGCTGGCTACCGCACCGATGTCACCAGCCTGCGCGCTGGCTACGGGCAGACACGCGACAGTTCCCAGGTGTCGTTTGGCGCCGACGGCGGCGTAGTCGTCCATGGAGGAGGCATCACCTTTGCACAAAGCCTGGGCGAGGCGTCTGCCCTGGTCCATGTGCCGGGCGCGGAGGGTGCGACGCTCGGCACCGGCAGCGCTACGCGTATCAACCGCGGAGGCTACGCGGTAGTGCCCTCGCTTACTGCTTTCCAGAGCAATCCGATCAGTGTTGATCCAGAAGGCATGTCGATGGATGTAGAGCTACGGGAATCAACGCGCAACGTCGTGCCAACCCTGGGCGCCCTGTCGTTGGTGACGTTCGAGACCAACAGCGGGCGTGCGGTAGTGCTCAAGGCCCGCCGCGAAAACGGTAAACCACTGCCGTTTGCGGCTCAAGTGTTCGATGAGCATGGGCGTGAAGTCGGAGTGATTGGCCAAGCGAGCAAAGCCTTTGTGCGCGGAGTTGCCGACACCGGGTCTTTGACCGTGAAGTGGAGCGAGGCGATCGATGGGCAATGCCGGATCAGCTATCAGTTGGCGCCCCAGGAAAAAGCGACGCGTCAGGCGAGTGCTGAAATGCTGCAAGGGTTGTGTGTGGATTCGTCAGCCGGGTTAGGAGTCAGCAAACTGTGATTTTTTCGTATGTTTTGAAGGACGGTGCAGGAGTGCGGCAAATGATGGGGCTTGATCGTGTGAGGTTAGCGTCGCGGGCCAAACACTTGAGTGTTGGCATGCTGATGCTTCTTGCAACGATGGTGTCGTCGCAGGTGTTTGCCAGGGGCAAATGTGACCCTACCGCAGCATCAGTCTTACCTGCATTGACGTTGACGGTTGCGCCGAACCACCCGGTGGGCCAGGTTATCGGGGCGTCCGGTGGGTACGCGTTCGGTCCCACGGCCGGTTATGCCATGAGGTGTACCTACGTCGAATGGCCGTTCCAATACTACGCCGGGTCAAACATCCGATTGCTCAGCAGTGCGTATTCGGGCCGTACGTTCAACTCGGGGGGCGTGAGCATGCCGGTGTACAACACGTCGGTGCCGGGTGTCGGCTTTGCCATGATGGCCAAGGACCCTAACTATCCGTTCAAGGCCGTCAGCCATAATCAGGTGGAACTGTACGGCAGGACCCACAACAAGCCGCAGTTCTGGGGCCTGGATGGCCGCGTATTCTTTGTAGCCACCGGCCCGGTCTCGGCTGGGACAATATCGTCGCAGCAGCTCGCCAGTTTCATCATCTCCGATGCCGACATCACATCCCCAGGGTTTCATAGCGTCATGCTGAGTACTGTTCACATCAGCCCACCCGCCAAGCCCACATGCCGGGTAACCACTACGGCGGTCGTTCTGCCACTGGGGCAAGTACCGATCAGGAGCTTCGGTGCTGTCGGCAGCACTGCCGGTAACGTCAGTCGAAACATCAGCCTCAGTTGCGCGGGAGGGGGAGGAGGTACGCGCGACGTATTTATTACGGTCACCGACCAGACCCAACCGTCCAACCGGAGCACGACCCTCACGCTGAGCAGTGATTCGAACGCCAAGGGCGTCGCCGTGCAACTGTTGCGCGGTGGCACGTTGATCAGCTATGGCGCCGACTCCGCGACGGTCGGCAATCAGAACCAATGGTTCGTGGGGAGCACGGGCAATGGTACGGTCACCATCCCCATATCGGCCCGCTACTTGCGAACCGCGCAAGGTATTTCGCCCGGGACCGCCAACGGTCGAGCGACTTTTACCATGGCCTATCGTTGATGGCCGGGGCTTGGCACAGGCTCAGTGCAGGTGTGTTGCTCATTGCCGCGGCACTGTCGGCACACGCGGAAATTGTCATCGATCGAACCCGCGTGATCTACACGGACGGGGCCAGGGAGGTCACCGTCAACCTGAAAAACGAAGCGGATGGCCCGCGACTGGTACAACTCTGGATTGATCAAGGGGATGCCCAGCGCGAGCCGGAGGTCACGGATGTGCCGTTTACCATTACTCCGCCGATCACCCGCATGGACGCGGGTAAGGGCGCTGCGCTGCGCCTGTTTTTTAATGCCACCGGGCATGAGCCGCTGCCGACGGATCGCGAATCACTGTTCTGGCTCAACGTATTGGGCATTCCGCCTTCGGGGGAGGCACAAGAAGACAAGGCCGGCCAGATCTACTTCGCGTTCCGTACGCGGATCAAGCTGTTCTTGCGCCCCGCGTCACTGCGCCCTGTGGCCAATGAAGCGCCCGATGCATTGCAATGGCGGGCTGCGGGTGATTCGTCCGTGCACGTCACCAACCCTGGCCCGTACCATGTCACCTTGACGAGCATCACCTGGGCTAACCCTATGGGTGAATTCAGTACGGATGATCCACCGATGCTCGGGCCGTTCGCGTCGGCAACCGTGCCGTTGTCCAAGACCGGCAACGCCCCGCCCAGCAAGCAACAGCTGGCTTTCACCACCCTGGATGACCGGGGTAACACGCAAAGCCATCAAGCCGTGGTAGCCGCCCGGAAATGACACGGGTGGCCCATCACGCCTTGCGCTGGCGCATCAGGTGCTTGAAGCCCTCGTAGACCAACACCATCACCGCCAGCCAGATCGGGATATAGGTCAGCCACTCGCCCGCCTTGATGCCCTCACCCAGCAACAGCGCCACGCCCAGCAACAACACTGGCTCAACGTAGCTGAGCAACCCAAACAGGCTGAACGCCAACAACCGACTGGCAATAATGTAGCTCACCAACGCCGACGCACTGATAACCCCTAGCGTGGGAATCAACGCGTACAGCTTGGGCTGCGCGTCCAGCACAGCAAAACCCTGCTCGCCGTTTTGCACAAACCACCACGCCACCGGCAGCATCAGCGCCATATCCAGCCAGAGCCCGCCCAGGTGGTCAGTCTTGAGGAATTTGCGCACCACGAAATAAACCGGGTAACCGATGATTACCACCAGCGTCGCCCAGGAAAAACCACCGGCCTGGTACAACTCGTTCAGCACCCCAAGTCCCGCAAAAAACACTGCCAGTTGTTGCAGGCGCGACAGTTGCTCACCCCAGACCAGGCGCCCGGTCAGCACCATGGTCAGCGGCAACAGGAAGTAACCCACCGACACATCCAGGCTGCGGCCGTTGAGCGGCGCCCACATGAACAACCACAACTGCACCCCCAGCAACGCTGAAGAAACCAGCACGCCCGCGATCAACTTCGGCTTGGCCGCCAACACCCGCAGCAGCTCCCACACCCGCCGCCATTCGCCGCTGACCACCATGAACACCGTCATGCAGGGCACAGTCAGCAGCATGCGCCAGCCGAAAATTTCCAGGCCGCTCAAGGGCGTGAGCAGTGACGTGAAGTAATACATCACGGCAAACAACACCGAGGCCAACACCGATAACACCACACCTTTAGACACGCAGTCCTCGCGAAAACCGATTGATACAAGAGAGGAGGGGATTATGGAGCTTTTGGCGTGAGAGGGTTGCGCTGTTTTGGGGCATTTTTCGGGAAAATTTCTCGCTGCCCTCCCTCAGAGCACAGCGAGAAAGAAGGTCATGGACGCGCGATTCGGCCCGAGACGAAATGGCTGATATCGTTGAACCCCGGCGTGGACGAATGCCCCGGCGTAACCAACGTATCGATAAACGCTTCATCCTCAGCCGTGATCTGCACATCCAGCGCGCCGGTGTAGGCATCCCACTGCGCCTCGGTACGCGGCCCGACGATCGCCGAACTCACCGCCGCGTTGTTCAGCACCCAGGCAATCGCAAACTCCACAATCCCCACGCCGCGCCCTTGGGTGTACTGCTGGATCTGCTGGGCAATGCGCAGCGACTCCACGCGCCATTCGGTTTCGAGAATACGTTTGTCCTGGCGCGCGGCGCGGCTGCCGGCCTCAGGCGTGACATCCGGCGCATATTTGCCACTGAGGACACCCCTGGCCAACGGGCTGTACGGCACCACGCCCAAACCGTAGGCTGCCGCCGCCGTGATCTGCTCGACCTCGGCCTGGCGGTTGACGATGTTGTACAGCGGCTGGCTGATCACCGGCTTGTCCACGCCCAGGCGCTCGGCCACGCGAATCACTTCGGCGATGCGCCAGCCACGGTAGTTGGACAGCCCCCAATAACGGATCTTGCCCTGGCGGATCAGGTCGCCAATCGCCGACACCGTGACCTCCAGCGGCGTGTCGTGGTCTTCGCGGTGCAGGTAGTAGATGTCCAGATAGTCGGTGTCGAGACGGCTGAGGCTGGCTTCCAACGCGTTGAAGATACGCTTGCGGCTCAGGCCGCTGCGGTTGGGCAAGCCGTCCGCTGGGCCAAAGCCAACTTTGGACGCCACCACCCAATCCTGGCGATGGCGGGCAATGGCTTCGCCCACCAGCTCTTCGGAGCGGCCAGCGGTGTAGACGTCCGCCGTGTCGATAAAGTTGATGCCCTGGTCCCAGGCCTTGTGGATGATGCGCAGCGAGTCCTCGGTGCTGGTCTGTTCGCCAAACATCATGGTGCCCAGGGTCAAGGCGCTGACTTTCAACCCGGACTGGCCCAACGTGCGATAAATCATGGATAACTCCTCCTGATCGTGAAACGTGAGCCATGCAATACCAGACTCGAACGCTCTGGAACAAGCCCTGCACGGGTTTTTTCATGCACTCAGCAAGGCCTGGCAACGCGCCTGTAAAAAACGCTGCAACACTTTCACTCGTTCCGACACCTGCAGCCGGTGGGGGCACATCAGGTTGAAGGGCGCTGGTTCCCCCTGCCAGCCCTCGAACAACGGCACCAGCCGGCCGGCCGTGATATCACCGACGACATCGAGCCGTGCCTTGTAGGCAATGCCGTGCCCGGCCAAGGCCCAGCGGCGCACGATCTCACCGTCGTCGCTGAGAAAATCCCCGCTCACCTCGACCTCCTGCACCTGCGTGCCCCGATGAAAGCGCCAGGTCTTGCTCACCTGGCCCTGGCGCATATAGCGCAGCGCGCTGTGCCGGGCCAGGTCCATGGGCTCAAGCGGCGTACCGTGGCGTGCCAGGTAAGCGGGGCTGGCGCAGGCGACGCGGCAGTGCTCGGTGGCGATGGGCAGCGCCACCAGGCTGGAGTCCTGGGGCACTCCAAACCGCAGGGCGATGTCCACGGTGTCGCGGAACAGGTCGGCATTGCTGTCGTTGAGCAGCAATTGCAGGCGGATATTCGGGTGCTCGGCCTTGAATTCATCCAGCCAACCCAGCAGCACATTGCGTCCGAAATCCGACGGCGCCGCCAGTTGCAACAAACCGCTGAGGCCCTGGCTTTGCTGCTTGAGCGCCAGTTCACCTTCGGCCAAGGCCGCCAATGCCACGCGCACGCTGTCGAGGTAGCGCCGGCCTTCTTCGGTCAGGCGCATGCTGCGGGTGGAGCGGGCCAACAGGCGCATGCCCAAGCGGGTTTCCAGGCGCTTCAAGGCAATGCTGGCCGCCGCCGGGGTGAGGCCAAGCCCACGGGCGGCGGCAGACAAGCTGCCCGTGTCAGCGGTACGCACGAAGACTTCAAGGTCGAGAATCGAGCTCACTTGTAAAAATCCTTTAAAGATCTTGTCGTTTTACCGGGATTTTTCGCTGATTGCCAAGCTGGGAAGATGAACGCTCACTTTTTCAGCCAGGACATTTCTCCATGACTTCTTCCCTTAATGGCAAAACCGTCATCGTCATCGGCGGCAGCAGCGGCATTGGTGCCGCCGTGGCCAAGGCCGCCGCTGCCCGAGGCGCGCAGGTGGTATTGGCCGGGCGGCGCCTGGCATCGGGTGGTGAAAACGGCCTGCGCAGCGAGCCGGTGGACGTCACCGACGCTGCCTCGCTGCAACGCCTGTTCGAGGGCGTTGGGCGCTTCGATCATCTGGTCTACACCTCGGGGCCGAGCGTGCGCGCGAAAACCCTGGCCGAGACCGACTTGGACGAAGCCCAGGACAACTTCAACGTGAAACTCTGGGGCGCGTTGCGGGCGATCCAACTGGCGCTGCCTCACCTCGACGCGCGCGGCAGCATCAGCCTGACCTCCGGGCAACTGGGCCGCAAGCTCGTGCCGGGGCAGTTCATCAAGGTCGGCATCAACGCGGCGACTGAAGCGCTGGGCAAGCAATTGGCCAAGGAGTTGGCGCCGCGTCGGGTCAATGTGATCAGCCCGGGGGTGATCGACACGCCGGCGTATGCGGGGTTGGCGGAGGAACAGCGCCTGGCGATGTTCGCCAAGGCGGGCGGCGCATTGCCGGTTGGGCGGGTAGGGCGGGCTGAGGAAGTGGCGGCGGGGTATGTGCTGGCCATGGAGAATGGCTTCATGAGCGGCGCCGTCATCGACATCGACGGCGGCGGCCTGTTGTAACCCCAGAATAAACCTGTGGGGCCCGGCTTGTGTGGGAGCTGGCTTGCCTGCGATAGCATTGGTGAATTCAACACCGCTATCGCAGGCAAGCCAGCTCCCACATTGACCGCATCAGGCCTTGAGGGTGCAGGTCATTCGTAGCGCCAGCACACTGCCGGCCACAATCACCGCTGCCAGCAAGTACAACGCAATATCTGTAGACCCGGTGGCATCCTTCACAAACCCGACGATATACGGGCTGAGGAACCCAGCCATCTGCCCCATCGAGTTGATCAACGCCAAGCCACCCGCCGCCGCGCCGGCACTCAGCATTGCGGTCGGCACCGGCCAGAACATCGGCAGGCCGGTCAGGGCGCCCATCGTCGCGATGGTCAGGCCCAGAATGGCGATGGCCGGCGTGGTGGCGAAATTCACCGCGATCAACAGCCCCACGGCGCCCATCAGCATCGGCACCACCAAGTGCCAGCGACGCTCCTTGCGCAAGTCGGCAGAGCGGCCCACCAGCAACATGAACACCGCCGCCAGCAGATACGGGATCGCACTCAGCCAGCCGATCACCAGGTTATCGCTGAAGCCCAGGTTCTTGATGATCGACGGCAGCCAGAAATTGATCGCGTACACGCCGCTCTGGATGCAGAAGTAGATCAGACCGAAGGCCCAGATCGCCGGGTTCTTGAACACTTCAGCGAGGGAGTCGGTGGTGGTTTTCGGTTTGTTGGCCAAGTCGGTGGCCTGGTCGGCCTCCAGCACGGCACGCTCGTGGGGCTTGAGCCATTTGGCATTGGCGAAGCTGTCGCTGAGCAGGAAGTAGGCGAGGCCACCAAGGATCACGGTCGGCACGCCTTGCAGCAAGAACATCCACTGCCAGCCCGCGAGGCCACCTTGGCCGGCGGCGAAGTGGTTGAGGATCCAGCCGGAGAACGGGCTGCCCAGCAAGCCAGACACCGGGATCGCCGACATGAACAGCGCCATGATCCGCCCACGGCGGAACGTGGGGAACCACTGCGAGAGGTACAGCACCACACCGGGGAAGAAGCCCGCTTCGGCGGCACCGGTAAACAGGCGCAGGGTGTAGAAGTGTGTCGGCGTGGTGACGAACAGCAGGCACGTGGACAACGTCCCCCACACGATCATCATCAGCGCAATCCAGCGCCGTGGGCCGAACTTGGTCAGCGCCAGGTTGCTCGGCACGCCACACAGCACGTAGCCGATGAAGAAGATCCCGGCGCCCAGGCCGTAGACGGTTTCGCTGAACTTCAAGGCATCGAGCATCTGCAACTTGGCAAAGCCAACGTTTACCCGGTCGAGGTAATTGAACAGATAGCAGATAAAGATGAAGGGGATCAGGCGCAGGGTGATGCGCTTGTAGATGGCGTTTTTATCGTCATCGGTGGCCAGTGCGGCAGTGGCGCTCTGTGACATGGCAGTCTCTCTTTATTATGATTTTTTGCGATGCGAGGTTAACGTTGATCGCCCAAACAGTCTCGGCGACGTGACGGGGTACTGTCTTTGTGCCCACGCACAGCGAAGGACCCTTTGCGCTGTGCCAGTGAACAACCACCTTTCAGGAAGTTAGCCCCATGTTCGAGCTCGATCATGACTTGGCGCAGGATATTGTCGATCGCACCATGGCCATCCTGCCCTATAACGTTAATGTCATGGACAGTCAGGGCCTGATTCTCGGCAGCGGCGAGCCGGAGCGCATCAACACCCGCCACGAAGGCGCGCAACTGGTGCTGGCCAATGGGCGCGTGGTAGAGATCGACGGCCAGACCGCCAAGCACCTCAAGGGCGTGCAACCGGGCATCAACCTGCCGCTGCTGCACGACCAACGCCTGATCGGCGTGCTGGGCATTACCGGCGAACCGGAAGGGCTGCGCACCTACGCCGAACTGGTGCGCATGACCGCTGAAATGCTCGTCAGCCACCGCCACCAGCAAGTCGAACAACAATGGCGACGCCAGCGTTGTGATGACCTGCTGGCGTTGCTCCTCGCCGAAACCGGCGACTCCCCGCGCCTGGTGGACGAAGCCCAGCAACTGGGGCTCAAGCCCCAGCTGGCGCGCACGCCGTACCTGTTTGAACTGGGCCCGGGCCAATCGGCCGAAGCCTTGAGTGCCTGGCTGACCTCGCGTTACCCGGACAGCTGGTGTGTCAGCTCGGCGCAGTTTTCCCTGCTCTGGTGTCGGCCAGCGGCGGCGCAAGTGGACAACCCACGGTTGCTGGAAAAACTCGAAGGCCTGGGCTGGAACGTCTTGCGCGTCGCCGTCGGCGGGCAGGCGGATGGCCTGGCCGGCCTGCGTCGTTGCTACCGTCGGGTCGGCGACTTGCTCGCCTACGGCCGCGATGTACTGCCGCACTCCCGGCTGCTCACCCTCAACCGCTTTCGCCTGCCGGTGATGCTCTGGCGCCATCGCAACGATGACGCCCTGGACGAGTTGCTCAACCCCCTGCGCAAAGTGCTGGCCAAGGACAGCAACGGTCAATTGCAGGCGACCCTGCGCAGTTGGTGCGAACACGACGGGCAAAGCCAGGCCTGCGCCGACGCCCTGGGCATCCACCGCAATAGTTTGCGCTATCGCATGGAGCGTATCGCCGAACTCAGCGGCGTCGATCCATTGACCCTGGACGGCATGCTCGCCCTCTATCTGGGGGTGCAACTCTTACCCCAGGCTTTGTAGGAATGAACAACAAAGCCAAAGCGTACTTGTGCATCTGACCGGCGTCATTGTCGCTGCCAACTGGCAGCATGGGCGTTATAAAAACCGGAGAAAGCCCATGAAAATCATCATCGCCCCCGACTCGTTCAAGGACAGCCTGAGTGCAGAAGGCGTGGCCCAAGCCATCGCGGCAGGCTTGGCCGAGGTCTGGCCCGATGCGCAGTTGGTGCAATGCCCGATGGCGGATGGTGGTGAAGGCACGGTTGAGTCGGTACTCGCGGCGTGCAACGGCGAGTTGCGCAGCCAAACCGTGCAAGGTCCGCTGGGCGGCACGGTCGAAGCCCATTGGGGTTGGCTGGCCGAGAGCCACACGGCAATTATCGAGATGGCCGAAGCCAGCGGCCTGCAACTGGTTCCGCCGGGGCAACGCGACGCTTGCTCCAGCACCACGTTTGGCACCGGCGAACTCATCCGCGCCGCCCTCGACCTCGGCGCCCAGCGCATCATCCTGGCGATTGGCGGCAGTGCCACCAACGACGGCGGCGCCGGCGCAATGCAGGCGCTTGGCGTACAGCTGTTCGACGCTGAGGACCAGCTGTTGCCACCGGGTGGGCTGGCCTTGTCGCGCCTGGCCCGGATCAATCTTGAGCGCTTGGACCCGCGTCTGGCCGACGTGCGTTTTGAAATCGCCGCCGACGTCAACAACCCACTCTGCGGCCCGCACGGTGCTTCAGCGATTTTCGGCCCGCAAAAAGGCGCGAATCCCGCGCAAGTCCAACAGCTGGACGCCGCCCTCGGCCACTTCGCCGACCATTGCGCGCGCGCCTTGGATAAAGACGTACGCGACGAACCCGGCAGCGGCGCGGCTGGTGGCTTAGGGTTTGCGGCCAAAGCCTTCCTCGGCGCGCAATTTCGCGCCGGCGTCGAAGTCGTCGCCGACCTGGTCGGCCTGGATGCCGCCGTGCAAGGCGCCGACCTGGTGATCACCGGCGAAGGCCGTTTCGACGCCCAGACCCTGCGCGGTAAAACCCCCTTTGGCGTGGCACGCATCGCGAAGCAGCACAACGTCCCGGTGATCGTCATCGCCGGGACCTTGGGTGATGGCTACGAACAGATGTACGCCCACGGTGTGGAAGCAGCGTTCGCCTTGCCTTCCGGGCCGATGAGCCTGGAGCAGGCGTGCAGCGAGGCGCCAAGGTTGTTGCGCGAGCGTGCGGCGGATGTTGCGCGGGTGTGGCGTACCGCCGCTCGACGCTGACGCGAGCTCACAGACATGGGACAATCCGCGCCATTTTTCGACACGGAGAGTCCCCATGCTGCGCCCCGCACTGCTGGCCCTGTTCTTGACTGGCGCCACCTCCCAAGCCTTCGCTCAACCACCTGCTGAAACCGTGCCACTGCTACGGGAAATCAAGCAGTGGGTCGTCGGTTGCGACAACCTGCGCAATTGCCACGCTCTCAGTGCCCCCAGTGGTGTCGATGAAGAAGACTACAGCTCGCTGACCCTGCATATCTGGCACCAAGCGGGGCCCGAGGGGTATCTGCGCTTGCGCTTCGATCATCGTGGCGAGGGCGTGGATCTTTCTGCTTTGCGGTTGGACGGCCAGCCTCTAGGGCTGGAGCTGACCCGCGATTTGCAGGTTGAGTTGGACGATCAAGGCAATGATCCCGAAGCGCAGTCCTTCGGGGTGATCGACGAGGCGGCGGCACGGCGCTGGTTACAGCGGCTGCGCAATGGCCAGCGCTTACAGCTGCCAGGCGATGAGCAGGCGCACGTTTCACTGAGCGGATTGAGTGCGTCATTGCTGCTGATGGATGCCGTGCAGGGGCGGGTAGACAACACCACCGCGCTCGCCCGACCGGGCAAGGGCGCGGCCAGTGACGTGCCGCCGCGTTTGCCGACACCGGTGTTGCGCCAATTCACTCACGTGCCACCGTTGACCGCACAAGAACAGGCCGGGCTGGTAGCCGCCGCCTTGAAGGCAGTCACACCGGCAGAGGGCGAACCGGAGGCCCACGCTGGCGCCCTCACCGCAGAGCAGGCGATGACAGTGGTGCGTTATGACTGCGCGGCCTACAACTGCGAGTACGCCGTCAGCAGCCGGCAGCGGCAAGCGCCCTACACCGAAACCCTGCTTGACCTCGAACCGTTGCCCATGGACGGCGCAGCGCTACAAGGCTCGGCCGGCTATGACGAAGCCACCGGTACCCTGAGTTATTTCTATAAGCAGCGTGGGATTGGTGATTGTGGCGCGGGTGGCGTCTGGGTATTCGACGGCAAGTCCTTCCGGCTCAGTGAGTTTCACATGATGCCGCGCTGCACGGGTGTGTTCTACGGTGATTGGCCGTCGTTGTGGTCCACGGTTCCGGCCCCCTAGCCAGCGGGCAGGCGCGGCCTCTACACTGGTCGGCCACGTGTCTTTCAAAGGATGAAACACCATGCACACGCCTGAACCCCATATCGTCATCCAGCGCTTTACCGAGGCCCACCTTGAGGGCGTCGCCGCGCTCTATAACGAACCGGCGGTGTGCCGACAGGTGCTGCAAATGCCTTTCCAGTCGGTGGAGGCGTGGCGCAACAAGCTGGAGCTGGACAACGAGCGGCGCCTACAGCTGGTGGCGGTGCATGGCGGCGAGGTGATCGGCCAACTGGGGCTGGAACAGTTGCTGCGCGTACGCCGCAGTCATGTCGGCTCGTTCGGCATGGGCGTGGCGCCGGCCTGGCAGGGCAAGGGTGTGGGCTCGCGGCTGTTGGCGGCGGCGCTGGACGTGGCCGACAACTGGATGAACCTGCGCCGCGTCGAGCTGACGGTGTACGCCGACAACGAAGCCGCGCAGCAGCTGTACCGCAAATTCGGCTTCGAGGTTGAAGGCCGCATGCGCGATTTCGCCCTGCGCGACGGCGTGTTCGTCGATACCGTGAGCATGGCGCGCCTGCGCCAATCGGCTTAGTCCTGCAACGCAAACGCCACCGCAGCCTGCGCATGCAGCTCGGTGGTGTCCAACAGCGGTAGGTCGCTGTGCTCCGGTTTGATCAGCAGGCCGATTTCCGTGCAACCGAGAATGATCGCCTGGGCGCCGCGCGCGGCCAGGGACTCGATCACTCGCTGGTAGACCTGGCGCGAAGCGTCGCTGATTACACCGACACACAATTCCTCGTAAATGATCCGGTGCACGGCCTGGCGCTCGTCCGCCTCAGGCACCAACACGGTCAAACCGTGCGCGGCCAGGCGCGTCTTGAGAAAGTCCTGCTCCATGGTGAACGCCGTGCCCAGCAGGCCGACCGTCAGCGTACCGGCTGCCACTGCGGCCAACCCAGCAGCATCGGCAATATGCAGGAACGGAATCGACACCGCCGCCTCGATACGTGGCGCCACCAAGTGCATGGTGTTGGTACACAACACCACGCAATCGGCACCACCGGCTTGCAGGCGACGCGCGGCATCTTCAAGGATCAGCGCGGTGTCGTCCCAGCGCCCGGCCTGCTGGGCTTGCTCCATCGGGCCGAAGTCCACGCTGTACATCAACAGTTGCGCCGAGCGCAGCGGGCCCAACTGGTCGCGTACACGCTGGTTGATGATGCGGTAATACTCGGCGCTGGACTCCCAGCTCATGCCGCCGATCAGGCCGATGGTGCGCATGCGATGCTCCTTACAAGGAAAGTCGCTCCACCTTACCCATCGGCCGCCGAATAGTCATACGCAGTTGCCCGCCATTTGACCGGTGCAGTTTTACATGTCCAGGTTGATCCAACCCGGTTTGGCCTGCTCCGGCGCGACGGCATTCACCTGTTTGCCGGTGGCCTGTTCCACCCGCCGCGCCACGTCCGGGTCGTCGGCGAAGGGGATCAGGCTGGCTTCATCCAGGCTTTTCTCGGATTGCCCGCGCAAGCAGTACTCCACCGCTCCATACAGGCACAGCAGCATCAGCCAGCCCCACATCAGGCGATCCGCGCGTCGAGCTGCGCCAGGCGCGCATCCGCCACACGTACCGTGCGCCAGGTGTTGTAGGCCATCAGCAGCATGCCCGTGAGGAAAAATACGCCCCCGGCAAAACGCACCACAAACCCCGGATGGCTGGCCTGCAACGCCTCGACAAACGAGTAGGTGAGGGTGCCGTCATCGTTCACTGCGCGCCACATCAAACCCTGGGTGATGCCGTTGACCCACATCGACGCGATGTACAGCACCGTGCCGATGGTGGCGAGCCAGAAGTGCAGGTTGATCAGCGGCACGCTGTGCATCTGCTCGCGGCCGAACACCTTGGGGATCATGTGGTACAGCGCGCCGAACGTGATCATCGCCACCCAGCCCAACGCGCCGGCATGGACATGGCCGATGGTCCAGTCGGTGTAGTGGGAGAGGGCGTTGACGGTCTTGATCGCCATCATCGGCCCTTCAAAGGTCGACATGCCGTAGAACGCCAATGACAGCACCAGAAAGCGCAGGATCGGGTCGGTGCGCAACTGATGCCAGCCGCCTGACAAGGTCATCATGCCGTTAATCATCCCGCCCCAGCTGGGGGCCAGCAGGATCAGCGACATCGCCATGCCCAATGACTGCGCCCAATCCGGCAGCGCGGTGTAGTGCAAATGGTGGGGGCCGGCCCAGATATACAGGGTGATCAGCGCCCAGAAGTGCACGATGGACAAGCGATAGGAATACACCGGCCGCCCGACTTGTTTCGGCACGAAGTAGTACATCATCCCCAAGAAGCCTGTTGTCAGGAAAAACCCCACGGCGTTATGCCCATACCACCACTGCACCATCGCATCGGTCGCCCCGGCATACACCGGGTAGGACTTGAACCAATCCACCGGAATCGCCAAGTGATTGACCACGTGCAACATGGCGATCACCAGGATAAACGCGCCGAAAAACCAGTTGCCCACATAGATGTGCCTGGCCTTGCGCCGCACCACGGTGGTGAAGAACACCACCGCGTAAGCCACCCATACTACGGCCATCCACACCGCGCCGGAGAACTCGATCTCGGCGTATTCCTTGGTGGTGGTGTAGCCCAGCGGCAGGCTAATCAGCATGATTACGATCACCGACTGCCAACCCCAAAAGGTAAACGCGGCGAGGCGATCCGAAAACAGCCGCACCTGGCACGTGCGCTGTACCGCGTAATAGCTGGCGGCAAACTGTGCGCTGCCGGCAAAACCAAAGATCACCAGGCTGGTGTGCAAGGGCCGCAAGCGGCCAAAGGTGGTCCAGGGCAGGTCCAGGTTCATCTCGGGCCACACCAGTTGCGAGGCGATCCACACGCCCATGGCCATGCCGACCACGCCCCAAACGATAGTTGCGATGACGAATTGACGGACGACTTTATAGTTATAGGCCTGCCCGATTGTTGCTGTGCTCATGCTCAGTCCTCCCACGGTTCCAAGTGGCGGGCACTGTAGGAAGGGTGGGTAAAACAAAACAGACTCAGAAAAAGCTCATTCCTGCGGATCAGTTGCTTTGGCCTGAAAACGCGGCTTTCAGGCGATCTGATCCGCTTTTTAAGACTGCACCTGAATCTTCAACGCACTGCGCCGTCGGTGCATAGTCGCCCCATCATTTGATGAGGCCGTGATATGTACCAATACGACGCATACGACCGGGCGCTGGTGTTCGAGCGCGTGGCGCAGTTTCGTGACCAGGTCCGGCGCTATATCGCGGGGGACTTGAGCGACGCAGAGTTTCTGCCATTGCGCCTGCAAAACGGCCTGTACCTGCAAAAGCATGCCTACATGCTGCGGGTGGCGATTCCCTACGGCACGCTGGGCGCCGAACAACTGCGCACCCTGGCGAGCATCGCGCGGGATTACGACCGCGGCTACGGCCACTTCACCACGCGGCAGAACCTGCAGTTCAACTGGATCGAATTGCATCAGGTGCCCGATATCCTCGAACGCCTGGCCCACGTCAACATGCATGCCATCCAGACCTCCGGCAACTGCGTGCGCAATATCACCACCGAAGCCTTTGCCGGGGTGGCCGCCGACGAACTGCTGGACCCGCGCCCACTGGCGGAAATCCTGCGCCAATGGTCGACCATCAACCCGGAATTCCTGTTCCTGCCGCGCAAGTTCAAGATCGCCATCTGCTCGGCCCGTGACGACCGCGCCGCGATCATGATGCATGACATCGGCCTGTACCTTTACCACGACCGCCAGGGCAACAAACTGTTGCGCATGATGGTAGGCGGCGGCCTGGGGCGCACGCCGATCCTTGGGGTGCAGATCCGCGAGGGGTTGCCGTGGCAGCACCTGTTGTCCTACGTCGAGGCGGTGCTGCGGGTGTACAACCGCCATGGTCGCCGGGACAACAAATACAAGGCGCGCATCAAGATCCTGGTCAAGGCCCTGGGCATCGAGGCGTTTGCCCGCGAAGTTGAGGAGGAGTGGCAGTACCTGCGTGACGGCCCGGCGCAATTGACCGACGCCGAGTACGAACGCGTGGCCGCGGCCTTCGTTCCACCCACCTATGCAAACCTGCCGGGCACCAGCCTGGCCTACGGCACCGCGTTGACGGAAAACCCCGCGTTTGCCCGCTGGGTCAGCCGCAATGTAATGCCGCACAAAGTCGCGGGCTATACCAGTGTGGTGCTGTCCACCAAACCGGGGATCAGCGCACCGCCCGGTGACGTCACCGCCGAGCAAATGGACGCGGTGGCGCAGTGGTCGGAGCGCTTCGGCTTTGGCGAAATCCGCATCGCCCATGAACAGAATATCGTCCTGCCGGACGTACCCAAGGAGCACCTGCATGCCTTGTGGGCACTGGCCTGCGCCCACGGCCTGGGTGCGGCGAACGTCGGCCTGCTGACCGATATCATTGCCTGCCCAGGCGGCGACTTCTGCGCCCTGGCCAATGCCAAATCAATCCCCATCGCCCAGGCAATCCAGCAGCGTTTTGACAACCTGGATTACCTGCATGACCTCGGCGAGATCAGCCTGAACATCTCCGGTTGCATCAACGCCTGCGGCCACCACCACATCGGCAATATCGGCATCCTGGGCGTGGATAAAAACGGCAGCGAGTGGTTCCAGGTCACCCTGGGTGGCGCCCAGGGCAATCACAGTGCGCTGGGCAAAGTGATCGGCCCCTCATTCAGCGCGGCCGAAATTCCCGATGTGATCGCACGGGTGATCAACACCTTTGTGCGTTACCGCGAGAGTGAAGAGCGCTTTGTCGACACTGTGCAGCGCATCGGCCTGGAGCCCTTCAAGGAGCGGGTCTATGCAGGGCGGTTGATGGACGCGTGAGGCGTTAGTCATACGCGCCAGCGTTGCATCTGCCATGATCAGCCTACGCAACCTGGCTCACCGGAGGAGATCCGCAATGGACGACGTACAACAACTGGGCGAGATGCTTCGTCATTACGCCGACAGCGAAGCGCACAAGAAGCAGCAATTCGACGTGCAATCCGCCCGTTGGGCGCAAAAGCTCGGCGAGTTGTTCGGCCAGATCGAGCAGTGGCTGGAACCGGTCAAGCAGGTGGGCTTGCTGGAAGTGCACCGTGAAGCCTACGTCGCCAGTGGCCCCAGCGTGCCGCTGGAGACCTCGACCTTCAAGACCGAGAAACTCACGGTGCAGATCACCGGCAAAAGCGTCGAGTTTGTGCCGGAAGTGATGGGCGCAGGTGCGCTGATCTCGGTGTCGGTGATGGGCCTGACCGCCGCCCGCCACGGCAGTGTGTCGCTGGTGCTGCCGGCGGACAAGCACGATTGGCTGTGGAAAAAGACCAACGGCCTCAAGGACCCGGACACCTTTGGCTTTGACGCGAATTTCCTGGCGTCGCAGTTGCAGAGCCTGATCCCGCGCGAACGCGGCTGATTACTTCAGCGCAGGATCGCCTGGGTTGAGTTTTTTCCAGCTCTGCATGACCACCTGCGCTTTTGGCTCCTGGCCATTTTCCAGGTAGTACTGGATCAGCGACAGCCGTGCATTACGGTTGTACGGCTGGCGCTGGAGCAGGTTTTCCAGTTGCTGGCAGGCTTCGTCGACCTTGCCGCTGTCATGCAGCGCCACCGCAAGGACAAAGGCGTACTGGGCACTGGTCGGCTCCAGGCGCACGGCGTTGCGCAAATACGCCATGGCGCTCGCGGAGTCACCGGCGCGAATCGCCATCAAGCCGCGGGTGTGTTGCAACAGCGCCGCGTCCGGGTGTTGCGCCAACTGATCCGTGATCAGGCCTCGCGCTTCTTGCCCACGGCCATTGGCCTCCAGCCACTGCGCCAGGGTCACCAGCGCCGGGAAGAAATCCGGGTCGCGCAGCAGGGCGCTGCGCAACTGCGCTTCGACTTTGTCGCCACGGCCGCTGGCCTGGTAGAGCATCGCCAGGTTGAGGTTGGCTTCGGCGCGCTCCAGCAGGCTCAGTTGCACCTGTTCGTATTCGGCGATGGCGCTGCTCCAGGCCTGACCTTGGCCGGGCACGCTGAGCAGATCCCGTGCGGCGAGGATGCGTACGGCGCGCACCGGGTCACGCAGCAATGGCCCATAGAGGGCGACACGCTCCGGCGGCGGGAGCAGGGCGCTGACCGCGCGCACGGCGCTTTCACGTACCTGCGGCGCCGGGTTGCCAAGGTCCTGGGTGGCGAGTTTCAACGCCTGTTCACTGGGGTAATTGGGCAGCTCGACCAGCAACGTTGCACGCTGGATCGCCGGCAGGTTGCCACGGGCCAGTTGCTCATACAGCGCCTGGGCGGCGCCCGGTTGGCCGCCACGAATCAGCGCCATGCTTTCGGCGTAGGCGGGTGCCTTGAGCACATCACGGGCGCCGGGCGGGATGCTGAAACTGTGGTCATGGCGCAAGTCGTTGCCCATGTAGACCTTGCCGGGCATATGGCAATCCACACAAAAGGCGCCGGTCTTGCCCATGTGCGCGGCAGAGTCGTAGTCCTTGGCCTGCAAGCCGCGTCCATCCACCGTGGCGATGGGCGTCTTGCCGGCGGTGTTGTGGCATTGCAGGCACACCGCGTTGCCCGGGGCCTTGAGTTCATTGCTGTGGGGGTTGTGGCAGTTGCTGCAGCGCACACCTTTTTCGGCCATTTTGCTTTGGGCGAAGGAGCCGTGTTCGAACACTTCATCCTTGATCTTGCCGTCCAGGGCATACAGCTCGCGGGTCAGCACGCTAGGCAGGTAGTCGTCCATCAGCCGTTTGCCGACGGTAAACCCATCGCCCAATGGAGCGCGGCGCGCGTGGCAGCGGGCGCAGGTTTCGATTTCAACGGTGGCGTCCTTGTCCTTCAGGTCCACGGCGAAGCCGGCGTGCAGCAGGTCGCCTTTTTTCGCCGCCCATTGCAGGTGGTTGGAGGCCGGGCCGTGGCAGGCCTGGCAACCGACGCCCAGGCTGTTCCATTGGCTGTCGAAGCTATTTTTCACAGGGTCGAAATTACGTTTGTAGCCGGTGGTGTGGCATTCCACGCACATGAAGTTGGCGTTCTGGCTGGGTTTGCTCCAGTGCAGCGGGTTCTTGAAGTTCACGCCCTGGCCCGGGTACAGGTGAAACCAGCGGTTCTGCTGCATATCCCACGCCACGCCAAGGGCTTGCAGGCGACCGTCGCCGACGTCGATCAGGTATTGCTGCAACGGCGCGATGCCAAAGGTGTACGCCACCTTGAAGTCGGCAGCCTGGCCATCGCGGCCCGGCGTATTGACCCAGAACTCGGCGCCCCGTTGATAAAACCGCGTGGTCTCGCCTTCGGCGCTGAACGTGACGTCATTGAAGTCGGCCGGCACCGTCTGCGCCGTCGCCACCTGCATCGCCAATTGGTGGTGGGAGCCTTGCCAGTCCTTGGCCTGGGCCTGGTGGCAACCCTGGCACTGTTGCTCATCGACCATCTGCGCCGGGGCAATCGCCGCTGGCTTGGCGGCGACAACGGGTGCTGACAACCGAGGCGTACTGGCTTGCAGGAAAAACCAGATCCCGGCCATGGCCAACAACAGCAACACAATCAATACGGGGTAGAGGTAACGACGGGATGCATCACGGTGGGGTACGGCTTTTTTGGCTTTTTTGGGCTCTGGCATTCCGACTTCCGCTGTCTTGATGCGTGGACGCTCTACGGCGCGCTTAAGCTGTGTGCAGCTTTGACGCAGGTCACAGGTCTGTCAAACCCGGGACATGAAATAACGGCTATTTCCCCAGAGTTGGCTATACCTACAGCTCAATGTTTCAGTGATGACCGCCAGGGAGTTCAATGATGAAACTAAGGCTAGTGATCAGCACGCTGTG
Source organism: Pseudomonas sp. Marseille-Q1929 (assembly GCF_017316265.1). Lineage (NCBI taxonomy): Bacteria > Pseudomonadati > Pseudomonadota > Gammaproteobacteria > Pseudomonadales > Pseudomonadaceae > Pseudomonas > Pseudomonas sp. Marseille-Q1929. The sequence continues at coordinate 12,216 of NZ_JAFLWU010000028.1, read as the reverse complement.
TGTCGCCTCGCTCGGACTGACAGGCTGTGCCAGCAAAGTCACCCAACCGGACGAGTATTCCGGCTTTCTCTCGGACTACAGCCACCTCAAGCAAGCCCAGTCACCGTCCGGTGCCGAGGTGATGCGCTGGGTCGATCCCAAGCTGGACCTGAGCCGCTACACCGCCGTCTACGTCGAGCCGACCCAGTTCTATCCCAAGCCCCAAGCAACCGCGAAGATTCCGAAAAGTACCCTCAACGGCATCAATACCTACTACAACCAGGCGCTCAAGCGTGAGCTGGAAAAATCCCTGCCACTGGCCAACGCGCCTGGCCCCGGGGTGATTGTGGTGCGTGCGGCGATCACCGCCGTGAGCAGCAAGACCGAAGCCCTCGCACCCTACGAATACATCCCCGTCGCGCTGGTCGTGGCCGCCGCCAGTACCGCGTCTGGCCACCGTGACCAGGAAACCACCTTGGGCACCGAGGCGCAGTTCCTCGACGGTGCCAGTGGCAAGGTGATCGCCCAAGTGGTACGCAAAGGCACCGGCAAGCCGCTGGCCAATGAAGCCCAGGTGATGAAGGCCGACGATGTCAAAAGCGTGATTGATGGTTGGGCGTCGGACCTGCATCAGTCTTATGTAAAGCTGAAAAAACACTAAATCCCGCAGCACTACAAAACCAATGTGGGAGCGGGCTTGCCCGCGAAAGCGCTGGTTCAGTCACCTGAAGTATTGGCTGACACGCCGACATCGCAGGCAAGCCAGCTCCCACATTTTTGAGCGGTGCCAACCTGATCTGGCGTGTAAACCCAATCCCCTGTGGGAGCGGGCTTGCCCGCGAAAGCGCTGGTTCAGTTACCTGATGCATTGGCTGACACGCCGCCTTCGCGAGCAAGCCCGCTCCCACAAGGCGCTGCGCAAAACCAGCGGTAGTACGGGTTGGCACTGTCCTGCTGCAACACCTCCCGGATGTCACGCCCCCAGGCATCGCGATCACCGTCGTAGGCGTGCAGGCTCGCGCGGTAGAACTGCATCAGGCGCTGCTGTTCGGCGGCGAGGGTGCGGCTGAAGGCGGCGTCGGCGTTGAGCAGCGGTGCGGGCACGCGCAGGTCGAGCAGGGCCGGCAAGACGCGGCTGATCTCTTTGCTGCGTACCCACGGCGCATATTCGATGCGCGGCTGGTCATCGGTAACCGGCAGCGCATCAGCGGCGAAGCGCTCCAGGCCGTGGCGATCGGTGACCCAGGTCGCCAGCAAGGTGGCGGCCGAGTCGATGCCCACCTCGGCCAGCGCACGGCTGACGCCGGGTTGTGCGAAACGCTGGCGGATGCGCGTCGCGTCCAACTCGATGGGGTCGCGAGAGCCCACCAGCAGCATCTCGTGAAATTCGCTCGTCCACAGCGAGGCATACGGGAACACATTCAGGAAGCTGCGCACCAGCGCGCGGGAATCGTCGATGTTCTGCGTCTGCAACGGCAGCCACTGGGCCAGCAGGCCGTTTTTCTCCAGGCGCGTGGCCGCCAAGGCATAGAAATCCTGGGAATACAGGTTGACCACGCCAGCAGCGGAGGGCGGCGGTGGTTCCAGGGTAATCAGGTCATAGGCCTGCGGATTGCGCAGCAACTCCTGGCGACCATCGCGCAGGCGCAGGTCGATGCCAGGGTCAGTGGCCGCATTGAAATTGCCTTTGAACAGCGGCGCCGCGTCGATCACCGCAGGTAGCAGCTCGGCGACCACACGCTGTTCCAGGCCGGGATAACGCAGCAGCGCGCCGGCGGTTATCCCGGTGCCAAAGCCGATCACCAGCGCCGACTTGGGTTCACCGTTGTGAATCAACAGCGGCAGCAACGCCTGCACCCGCATATAGCGCAGGGACGGCATGGCGTCACCGGTATTGGACACGCCCTGGATATACAGGCGCTGAAACGCTCGCGCACCCTGGCCTTGGCTGACCACCGCGACCGTCGCGCCACGGCCTTCCTGATAAAACGCGAGGCTGGCATTACGCGCCCCCGGCAGCAATTTCGCCAGGCGATCCACCGGTGTCAGCAGTGCTATGGCCAGTGACACCAAGCCCAGTGCGACCACCGCTTGGCGCCGGCCTTTTTTTACGCCATGGCCCCGGCGCACGGCCAGGTAGCCTACACCGGCGGCAATCACGGCGAGCAACCCCAAGGTGCGCACCAACCCCAGCCAGGGGATCAGCACAAAACCGCAGAGTATCACCCCGACGATCCCGCCCAAGGTGTTGAAGGCCACGACCGCACCGACATCACGCCCCACATGGCGGTGGCCGACACTCAGGCGCAGCGCCAGGGGAAACGCCGCGCCCAGCAACAGCGTCGGCACAAACACGATGCACAACGCCGCCACTGCAAAGCGCGCGCTCATCCCTGGCAACTCGCTGCCGCCCAGGCCCAACACCAGCGCCTCGGCCTGGGTTTGCAGCAGCACCAGCCAGCGTCCGAGCAGGGCGATTTCCAGTAACGTGACCAGCCCCGCGCCCGCGATCAACAGGCCGAATACACCCCAGGGATCACGAATCCGCTCCACCCGGCGCGACATCAGTTGGCTGCCGATAAACAGCCCGCACAGATAAGTGGCAAGCACCACGGCAAACGCATAAGTGCGCGTGCTCATGAACTGTACGATGGATTGCGACCACACCACCTCATACCCCAACGCCACGCCGCCGGCGATGGCGTACAACACCAGGGCCAGGCGCGCAGGCGCTTCACCGCGCGTGGGCGCAACCACCACCGGCGCGTGATGACGCACAGCGGCCAACGCGCCCGCCGCCGCGACGAGGTTGAACAGCGCCGCCACCAGCGCACTGCCACGCACGCCAAACTGCGCGATCAGCACAAACGCCGTGAGCAACGTACCGACAATCGCCCCCGCCGTGTTCGCCGCATACAAGTGCCCGCCGACCTGGCTCAAGCCCTTGGCGTCGATGTTCAGCGCACGCACCAGCACCGGCAGCGTACCGCCCATCAACAACGCCGGCAGGCCCACCAGGGCAAACGGCAGCGCCCAGGCCAGCAGGCCGATACGGGCTTCCAGCCAGGCAAACGGCTCGGCCGCCGTGCCCAGCGCCCATGTGGCGCCAACGCCGAACAGGGCGACCAATAATTCCAGACCGGCATACAACAGCAGCGGCCGCGCGAAGCGGTCCGCCAAACGGCCGAACAGTAAACCACCGAGGGCCAGCCCGGCAAAAAATGCGCTGATGCCGGTGGTGATTGCGTACACCTCCACGCCGACCACCAGCGACAGTTGCTTAATCCACAGCACCTGGTACACCAACGCCGCGCCGCCAGAGATGAACAGGAGGAGGGCGGGGATGAGGATTGAAGGGGTGTGGCTGACGGTTATCGGCTTGCTGGCGGTGCGTGTGGTCATAACCAAATCCCAAATTGCGTAGAGAACCCTGTGGGAGCGGGCTTGCTCGCGAAGACGGTGTGCCAGTCGCCGAATATACTGACTGAATTACCGCTTTCGCGAGCAAGCCCGCTCCCACATTTGCCCTGTGTTGTGTCAGTTATTGAGCACTGCCTGCTTTTGTCTTCTCGGCAATCTTCGCATCCACCGCTGAACGAATCTGATCAATGCTAAAACTCGCAGGCTTCTGGCTCGGCGGGTATTCAACAAAGGTTTCCAGGAACTTCGCCGACTTGGTCACCGCCACCGCCACCAGGTAGACGTTTTTCGTGCTCCAGTCGTAATACTGATCGGAGACCACGTCCGCACGTTCATATGGGTCCATGCGCAGGTTGAAGATCTTCGGCACCCGCAGGCACACGAAGGGCTCGCTCCACACCTTGAACCCACCGGGCGCGCGCTGTTCGCAGTACACCGCCTTCCAGTTGCCAAAGCGCGCCGAGACCAGTACGCCGTCATCGTTGAAGTAGTAGAACTCGTCGCGGGCGCCTTTGGGTTGCTGGCCGGTCAGGTACGGCAGCTGGTTGAAACCGTCCAGGTGCACCTTGAAGCTCGCGCCACCGGAAGTCGGTGCCCAGCCTTTGAGCAACTTGTCCTTGACCTCGGTATCCCCCGCAGCCGCCAGCAGGGTGGGGAACCAGTCCATGCCCGAGATCATCTCGTTGGAGACCTCGGCCGGCTTGATCTTGCCCGGCCAGCGGATCATCGCCGGTACGCGATAGGCGCCTTCCCAGTTGGAGTTTTTCTCATTGCGAAACGGCGTGGTCGCCGCATCCGGCCAGGAGAACTGGTTCGGCCCGTTGTCGGTGGTGTAGACCACGATGGTGTTGTCGGCGATTTTCAGGTCGTCGAGGGTTTGCAGGAGTTTGCCCACATCGCCGTCGTGTTCCACCATGCCGTCGGCGTATTCGTTGCCGGGCATGCCACTCTGGCCTTTCATCGAGTCACGCACGTGGGTGAACAAGTGCATGCGCGTGGTGTTCATCCACACGAAGAAGGGCTTGTCGGCTTCGGCCTGTTTCTTGATGAACGCCTGGGCGGCGGCCGTGGTTTCATCGTCGATGGTTTCCATGCGCTTGGTGGTCAAGGCGCCGGTGTCTTCGATCTTGCCGTCGGCAAAGCTGTGGATCACCCCACGGGGCGAGTTGGCCTTGACGAAGGCGGCGTCGTCCTTGGGCCAATAGGGGCGCTCCGGCTCCTCTTCGGCGTTGAGGTGATAGAGGTTGCCGAAGAACTCATCGAAACCATGGTTGGTGGGCAGGTACTCGTCCTTGTCGCCCAGGTGGTTCTTGCCGAATTGGCCGGTGGCGTAGCCGAGGGACTTGAGGGCCTGGGCAATGGTGATGTCGCGCTTTTGCAAGCCCACCGACGCCCCCGGCGCGCCGACCTTGGACAGGCCCGTGCGCAACGGCGTCTGCCCGGTGATAAACGACGAGCGCCCGGCCGTGCAGCTGTTCTCCGCGTAATAGTCGGTGAACATCATGCCTTCCTTGGCGATCCGGTCGATATTCGGGGTCTTGTAGCCCACCACGCCCATGGAATAGGCACTGATGTTGGTCTGCCCGATGTCATCGCCGAATATCACCAGGATATTCGGCTTTTCAGCGGCCCAGGCGGATGCCGAGGCCCCTATCACCGAAACCGCTACCAGCGCGAGTTTCGGCAGCCACTTACGTATGCGAGTCATAAGACTTGCTCCTTGGTAGGGCTTGAGTCGCAGTGCATGCGACCTGCGTGTTTGCTTATTGCACATCTGCTTGCACAGCTGGATCGAACGGGTAGATGCGGCGCCAGTCGCTCGCCATGTCCACCACGGTCCAGTGCTGTGTCTTGGCCAGGTCCAACGCCTTGTCCAGGCGCCCCACCTGAGAATTGCGGTCATAGGCCCATTCGCGCTGGGCGTCGGTGTGGTGCACCAGGCCCATCAGGCGCTTGCCTTTGCCGGCGGCGGTCCACTGCAGCATTTGCAGGTCGCCGTCGGAGTTACCGAAGGCCAGGATCGGCCTGCGACCGATGATGGCGTCGATGCTTTCCGGCTTGCCCGGGCCGTCGTCGTTATGGGCCAGCTTGGCGGTGCGCAGTACCTGAGGTTGGCCGTCCTTGAGTTGGTACTGGGTGACGAAATTCGAGCCGATCACCTGCTCCGGTGGCACGCCGTACACTTCTTCGGCAAACGCGCGCATAAACGCGGTGTCGCCGCCGGAGACGATGTAGGTCTTGAACTGCTGGCTGCGCAGGTAGTCGAGCATTTCCAGCATGGGCTGGTAGATCATCTGGTCGAAGGGCTTGCCGGTCTTGGGGTGACGGGCCTGTTTCAGCCAGTTTTTCGCGTTATCGATAAACGCCTCGGTGCTGACCCCGGTGTGGGTGGCGCCGATGATTTTCAGCAGGCCGTCCATGCCGCTGGCGGTGAGCGCCTGATGGTCGCCTTCCAGCACCGCCTTGAACGGTTGGGTGGTTTGCCACTCGGGGTGCTGGGGCGCCAGGCGCTTGACTTCGTCAAAGGCGAACAGCACCTCGAAATACGCCGGTTGTTCGGTCCACAGGGTGCCGTCGTTGTCGAACACCGCGATGCGTTCGGCGGGTTTGACGTAGTCCTTGGAGCCTTCGGTGGTGACCGCCTGGACGAACTCGATGATCTGTTTTTTGTTTGCGCCTTCGTGCCACGAGGGCAACGGGTCGGCGGCGAAGGCGGGCAGGCTCAACAGCAGGAACAGGGGCAGGGCAGAACGCAGCGACGTCATGGGAAGTCCTTTTCGTGACGGGGGTTCAGTGGAAGCAAGCGTAGTCGACGACACCACCAACGCAATGCAGCCCACGTATTTCGCGAGGTCCGCGCCATTCGCGGCCATAAGACATGCAACAGATAACCCGCGAGAATCAGCACCGCGATGGAGGCGATCCACAGCAGCCACTGCCGGGGGAATTGCCCGTGCCGCTGTTCGATGGCAAACGTCGGCGTGTAGGTGCTGATCGCCTGGGCCTCGACCGTCAGCGCCGGCCATTGCGCCACTTGCAGGCGATGGTTGCGGCTGTCCCACCACTTCACGCTGATGGCCGGCAGGGTGTAATGGCCGCCTTGTTCGACGCGGAACACCAGATGGTCGATGCGCTGACCACCGGTGACGGCGCCGCGCCCATCGTCGAGGTTGCTGATGCTCGGCGCTTGCGGGTACAGGCGCAGGCCGTTGATCGGCACGGTGCTTGGCGGGGGCAGCGACAAGCCTGGAGTGTTGTCGGCTTGCAGGGTGAGGGTGCGGGTCAGGCTGTCACCGACCTTGAGGTCGTGGGCCTCAAGGGTCTGGCTCAAGCGCACGGCACTGGCCACCAGCACCGGCTCGCCAGGCGCGAAGCCTGGGGGCAGGGTCGCGTCAAAGGCCAACGGCAGGCTCTGCGCACTCAACGGCGCGCTGGCTTGACCGGGTTGGGCGCTGACCGTCAGCGCCGGCACGTTGAAGTGTTGCGCCACGTTCGGCGTGATGCTGTAGCTATAGCGCATGCCGTAGAAGGTCTGCCCGTCGATCACCTGGGTGGTGTGCTGCGCTTCGCCATTGGGCGGCTGCACTCGCGCGCCGGGCAACTTGAGGTCTGGCAGGGTCGCTGCAGCGGTAAACCAGGTGTCGGTCAATACATCCACTTGCACCTGCAGCTGTTCGCCGACCACCACCGAGCTGCCCGGCAGCAACTGCGCCTGCACCCGCAATTGCGGTTCGGCCGCCCACAACGGCCCGGCGAGGAGCAACAGCACGCCACAGCAGCGATTCATGGTTGCACCGCCTGGTCCTGGAGGGCGAATTTACGCCGCAGGAAATTGGCCGGCGAAGTGGTCAGGTTTTGCAACCACAGCGCGTCGTTGTTCGCTTGTTCAGTCTGCACCGTCTTGCTCTGGCCCTTGCCGGGCGCCTTGTCGAACTTGACTTCATCGGGCTTGACCTCGGGGGTGTTGTTCGCCGCGCTTTCGGTGTCCTTTTTCAAGGCAATTGCCAGGGCCAGGTTGGCGCTGGCCTCGGGGAAATCCGCTTGCAGTTGCAAGGCGTGTTGATAGGCGCTGATGGCGTCATCGAACTTGAAGCGGCGCACCTGGATATTGCCCAGGTAGAACGCCGCTTGCGGCGTGTTCATTGTGGCGAAGGTGGCTTGGGCCAGGTCGTAGTCGGCGGCGTTGTAGGCGGCGATGCCTTTCCAATACGGGTCGACAAACCGTGCGGCGGCCTCGGGGTAGTGGTGGTGTTCGAAGGCCCAGCGGCCTTGCTGGTCCGGCGTGAGGAACGGGTTGGCCTCGGCCTGCGTCGGCGGCAACAGCAGGCCCAGCAGCAACACGGCGGTCCAGTTCAGGCTCCAGCCGCGCCGTACGCTGAACAGCACCAGCAACAACAACGGCCAGCACAGCCAATAGCCGGCGTCTTTCCACTGCAACAGGCGCTGTTGCTCGTCGGCGGCCTGGAAATGTTGCTGGGCGTGGCGTTCGATCCAGTCCAGGTCGTCGTCATTCAGGGTCAGGCTGGCCAGCGGCGCGTGGGTGGCCGCGGCCAGTTGCTTGAGCGTGGGGCTGCTGCCCAGGCCGAGGACCAGCACTTGCAGCGAATCTTCCTTGAGTGTGGGCAGTTGCGCGGCGCCATCGGTCACCAGCAGCAACGTGCCAGGCGACTGTCCGAGCAAGCGCTGGGCCTGACCGATCACCCCGGCGACGTCCTTGCCCGGCTTGTCTATCAGGTCGGTACTCAGCGCCTGGATAAAGGTGTCGAGCAGGGCGGGATCATCGGTGGGCGGCAACACCAGATGCGCGCTGCCGGCATACACCAGCAGGGCCGTGCGCGCGCCTTTGCGGCGCTGGATCAGGTCGTGCAGTTTGTGTTTGGTGGCGGTCAGCCGGGTGGGCGGCACATCGGCGGTGTCCATGGACGGCGACAGGTCCACGGCGAGGATCAGCGGCGCGCGGTTTTCGAGAAAACCCGGGCGGTCCTGCTGCCAGGTCGGCCCGGCAGCGGTGACGGCGCCTAGCACCAGCACGGCGCTCAGCAGATGCACCGGGCGCAACCGATGCGGGTCGCTGGGCGTAAGCAGCAGATACGGCAACAGGTGCGGGGCGATATGGCCGCGCAGGCGCCGTTGCAGGTCACGGCTACGCCGCCAGAGCAGCGGCAACAACGCGCCAAACATTGCCAGCAACAGCCAGGCGGGGCGCAGGAAGTGGAACTCACTCAAGTCCATCCGCCACCTCCCGTTTGAACCGTTGCGACCACAGCGCTGCGCCCAGGTGATACAGCGTGAGCAACACCAGCGCCGCCCCTAGCGGCCACCAGAACAGGTCGCGCTTGGGCTGGTGGCTGAGGGTGTTGACTTGATGCGGGGTGATTATGTCGAGGGTGGCGTAGACCTGTTTGAGGTTGTCGCGGTCCTCGGCACGGAAATAGCGGCCGCCGGTGGCGCTGGCAATCCCTTGCAAGGCACTGAGGTTGACCTTGGCTTCACCACTGGCCTGGGGATCGCCGATACCGATGGTGTGGATGACCACGCCCTTGGCGGCGGCCATGTCGGCGGCGTGGTCCGGGGTGATTGCGCTGCTGGTGTCGTTGCCGTCGGTGAGCAGGATCAGCACTTTTTGCGGCTCGTGGGCCTGGTCGAGCAACTTGAGGCCCAGGCCGATGGCATCGCCAATCGCCGTATTGGGCCCGGCCATGCCGATGCCGCTGTCGTCCAGCAAGCGTGACAGGCTGGTGTGGTCGAGGGTCAACGGCGCTTGGGGAAACGCGCCGCTGCCAAACAGGATCAGGCCGATGCGGTCGTCCTTGCGCTGTTGGATAAAGCCCTGCACCACCTGTTTGACAGCGGCGAGGCGGTCGATCTTGTGCCCGTCGGCGTCGGTGAAGTCCTGGGTTTGCATGGACTGGGAAATATCGATGGCCAGCATCAAGTCGCGCACCGGTTGCTGGCGCTCGATGGGTTTTTCCACCCACACCGGGCGGGCGATGGCCAGCACCAACAGGGCCCAGACCAGCAGGTTGAGGCACAACTGCGGGCGATTGGTGCGTGCGCCATGGGTAGCGGGGACTTCACCGACCGCCTGGCTCATGCCACGAAAAAACGGCACCCGCACCGCGCTGCGTGCTTCGTGGTACGCGGGCAAATAGCGGTAGGCCAACCACGGCAACGGCAGCATGAGCAGCAACCAGGGGTAGTCAAGCTGCCACATGGTGTTGCTCCACCCACGCTTTGCACTGGGCCAGTAATTGCGGGTGTTGCACGGCAAGAATTGGCGCGCCGTAGGCGAGTTGCGCCAGTTGTTCGCTGAAGTCCTCAGGCACCGGCGCACCGGCATGACGTTGCAGGAAGGCTTGCCACTCGGCGCCGCGCAAGGTGGGCACGCGCTGGTGCTCCTGCGGGGTCAGCGGCATCGACAGGGCGACGCGCTTGAGCAGGGCGGGTAGCTCGCGCAGATCACGGATGTGTTCCAACTGCGCCAAGGCTTCGCGCCGATAGGCATTGCGCCGCCAATGCAGCCACTGGCGCACGCCCAATACCAACAACCCCAGCACGAGCAGGCCCAACAAGACGCCCCAGCCCCAGGTCTGCGGCCAATAACTGATGGGCGCGGGCAGGCTCAACTCCTGGAGTTGTTCGATGCTCGGCACATGGGCGTTCACCGGCGTTTCCCCAGCTCATTGCGCAACTGCACGGCTGCGGGCAGGGCCGTGCTGATCATCAACAGCGGCACCTGGCTGCGGCGCAGCAGGCTGGCGACGTCCTTGAGGCGCCCGCCGAGAAAATCCCCCAGGGGTTGGCGCACCTTGCGTTGGCTCACCGCCAGTTCCACTTGCAGTTGACCCTGGGTAATCAGCAATTGCCCGCTGCTGGGCACGTTGAGCGCCAAGGGGTCGTACACCTGCAACGCCACCACGTCGTTGTGCGCCGACAGTTGTTGCAGCAGTTGCAAGGTGCGCGGGCCGGCGCCGGCAAAGTCACTGACCAGGCAGATCAGGTGATCATGCCCGGCCACGGCCAGGCATTGCTGCAATACCCTGTCTAGTCGGCTGTCGCCCTCGTGGTCGGCATTGCTGGCCTTAAGCTCGGCGTTGTGCTGCGCGATACGGCTGCACAAGGCTTCCACGCGCTTGCGACTGCGCAACGGCGCCACGCTGTCGATGCGTGCATCGTTGAACACCAGCCCGCCGACCCGGTCCCCGGCGTCAAACACCATCCACGCGGCCAGCGCGCCCAGTTCGGCGGCGACGGCGGATTTGAAGCTGCGCACCGAGCCAAAAAACATCGACATGCGCTGGTCCACCACAATCAGCGCCGGGCGGTCGCGTTCTTCGGTGAAGGTGCGCACCACCGGTTTGCCGGTGCGCAACGACGCGCGCCAATCCAGATGGCGCAGGTCATCACCCGGTTGATAGCGGCGCAGTTCATCGAAGTTCAGGCCGCGCCCGCGCAGACGTGACGCGTGGTTGCCGGCCAGCAGGCTGCCTTGTGGCTGACGTGCGACAAAACTCAAGCCCCGCGCCTGGAACTGCAAGGCCATCAACTGCGCCAGGCTGACGTAGACCAGGCCGTCGGCGTTCATGCGGGCAGCGCCACTGTACTCAGCAGGCGGTCCAGCACCTGATCCGCGCTGACGCCATCGGCCACCGCGTCATAGCTCAGTTGCAGGCGATGGCGCAGCACCGGGTGGAGCACGGCGTGCACGTTGTCCGGGGTGACAAATGCCTGGCCCTGCAACCACGCATCGGCACGGGCGCAGCGGTCCAGGCCGATGCCGCCACGGGGGCTGGCGCCGAGGCTGATCCAGCGCGCGAGGTCGGGGTCATAGTCGCCAGGGTGGCGGGTGGCGTTGATCAGGTCGATCAGGTAGCGGTCGATGGCCGGGGAGACCTGGATCGCGCTGACTTCCTGGCGCGCGGCGAAGATCACCGCCTGCGCCAGGGTGAAACCCTGGATGGCCTGGGTCGCAGTGGCCTGTTCCTCTTCGCGCAGCAGGCGCAACACCTGGCTTTCATTGTCGGCGCTGGGGTAATCCAGCAGCAGTTTCATCACGAAGCGGTCCATCTGCGCTTCCGGCAGCGGGTAGGTGCCTTCCTGCTCGATGGGGTTTTGTGTGGCGATCACGATAAACAACGGCGGCAACGGGTGACTGGCGCCGGCCACGGTGATCTGGCGTTCTTCCATGGCTTCCAGCAGCGCGGCCTGGACCTTGGCCGGGGCGCGGTTGATTTCATCGGCGAGGATCAGGTTGCCGAACAACGGCCCGGGCTGGAAACGGATCTGGTTCTGGCCGTCGACCTGGTGCAGCACTTCGGCGCCGGTGATGTCGGACGGCAGCAGGTCAGGGGTGAACTGGATGCGGCTCATCTGTGCGTCCAGGTGCCGAGCCAGGGCCTTGACGGTGCGGGTCTTGGCCAACCCCGGCAGGCTTTCCAGCAACAGGTGACCGTTGGCCAACAGGCCGAGCAGGATCTGGCGGATCACCTGGTCCTGGCCCAGGACACTTTCGGCCATGCTGGCTTGCAAGGCCTTCACATCATCGAGCGCTGTCATGCCATTGCTCCTTGAAAGGCTGGATCACCAGGGGGCGGCGACCACGATGTACTGCACCGAACTGCCGACGTAACGCGGCTGATACCAGGTCGGCCCGCAATGCTGGTAGGCCACGCCGTTGGCGACCACCGACACACATTCCGCCGGCACCGCGCTGACCTGGGTGCCGATGGCGAGGATCGTTGCCGTGGTGGCCCCGACCACCGCTGCCGCCGCCCAGGGGTGATACCAATCATCCGGGTGCGGAGGAGGCGGTGGTGG